>CBDULG010000039.1:0-15494 GCA_965367985.1 uncultured Rhodocyclaceae bacterium | reverse complement strand
GCTTCGCCATTCGCGAGGGCGGCCGCACCGTCGGTGCCGGCGTGGTGGCAAAAGTCATCGAGTAAGAACTGGCGGCTCGAATTCTTCATGACAAGCGCCCTTGTGCCGGTAGGGTGCTTTGTAGTCTCTGCAGCAGGGGTATAGCTCAACTGGCAGAGCGTCGGTCTCCAAAACCGAAGGTTGGGGGTTCGATTCCCTCTGCCCCTGCCATTTTTTCTGGATCGTTAGGCCTGAATGGTTGACAAGCTGAAGTTCGCGCTGGCGCTGCTTTTTGTGGCTGCTGGCGTCGCCGGTTTCTATCTGCTGTCCGAGCAGGTGCTGGTGGTGCGAGTCCTTGCCGTTCTGGCAGGCGTGGTCGCCGGGGCGGCATTGGCGTGGTTTACTGCGCCGGGCAAGCGCTTTGCCGTGTTTGGTCGCGAGACGGTCGTCGAGACGAAGAAAGTCGTGTGGCCGACGCGCAAGGAAACCGTTCAGATGACGGGCATTGTCTTTGTGTTCGTTATTGCGATGGCGTTTTTCCTCTGGCTCACAGACAAGGGCCTGGAATGGGTGCTGTACGATCTGGTTCTGGGTTGGAAGTAATTATGGCGAAGCGCTGGTATGTAGTTCACGCCTATTCGGGCTTTGAGAAATCGGTTCAGCGAACGCTGATCGATCGTATTGCCCGCTCGGACATGCAGGATATGTTCGGCCAGGTGCTGGTGCCAGTAGAGGAAGTCGTCGAAATGAAAAGCGGTCAGAAAAGCATTTCTGAACGCAAGTTCTTTCCCGGCTACGTCCTCGTGGAAATGGAGATGAATGAGGAGACCTGGCACTTGGTCAGGTCGACGCCGCGGGTGACGGGGTTCATTGGTGGAACCGCGACCAATCCGACGCCGATCTCTGAAAAAGAGGTCGAGAAAATCATGAGCCAGATTCAAGAAGGCGTTGAAAAGCCGCGGCCGAAAGTGCTTTTCGAAGTTGGCGAAACGGTCCGCGTCAAGGAAGGTCCGTTCACCGATTTCCATGGCGCTGTCGAAGACGTCAACTACGAGAAAAGCAGACTTCGTGTCGCCGTTACCATTTTTGGCCGTGCGACGCCGGTCGAACTTGAATTCGGTCAGGTCGAAAAGACCTGATATGCGTGCCTCGCGAGAGCGAGAAAGAGGAGCGTCGGCGGCCCAGTCTGGCGCGTTTGTACTCACCTTAGGAGAAAGCCTGAATGGCTAAGAAGATTATTGGTTATATCAAACTGCAGATACCTGCAGGAAAGGCCAACCCGAGCCCTCCGGTCGGCCCGGCACTTGGTCAGCGCGGCTTGAATATCATGGAATTCTGCAAGGCGTTCAATGCGCGTACGCAGAGCCTTGAGCCGGGCTTGCCCACGCCCGTAGTGATCACCGCGTTCAGCGACAAGAGCTTCACCTTTGTGATGAAGACGCCGCCAGCGGCGATCCTCATTAAGAAAGCAGCAAAACTCGACAGGGGGTCTGCTCGACCGCACACCGACAAAGTCGGCAGCATCACGCGCGCTCAAGCGGAAGAAATTGCCAAAACGAAGATGCCCGACCTGACGGCGTCCGATCTTGAGGCAGCGGTGCGCACGGTAGCAGGTTCGGCGCGCAGCATGGGCGTAACGGTCGAGGGGCTCTGATCATGACCAAGTTATCAAAGCGCACTCAGGCTATACGCGCAAAAGTCGATCGCGACCGAATTTATTCGCTCGACGAAGCGCTCGCCCTTGTCAAGGAACTGGCAACGGCCAAGTTCGATGAATCCGTTGATGTCGCCGTCAATTTGGGTATCGATCCTCGCAAATCCGATCAGGTCGTGCGCGGTTCGGTCGTCTTACCGGCGGGTACTGGGAAGAGCGTTCGTGTTGCGGTGTTTGCTCAAGGCGAAAAGGCCGCCGCGGCGCAGGCGGCCGGCGCCGACGTGGTTGGATTTGACGATCTGGCCGAGCAGGTGAAGGCTGGAAACATCGATTTTGACGTGTGTGTTGCGACACCGGATGCGATGCGCGTCGTCGGTCAGTTGGGACAGATTCTTGGGCCGCGTGGCCTCATGCCCAATCCGAAGGTTGGCACCGTAACCATGGACGTCGAAACGGCGGTGAAGAATGCCAAGGCGGGCCAGGTCCAGTACCGCGCCGACAAGGCTGGAATTGTGCATGCGACGATCGGTCGTGCTTCGTTCTCCGTTGAGTCGTTGCAAACCAACGCTCACGCGCTGGTTGATGCGCTCAACAAGGCGAAGCCGGCTGCGTCCAAAGGGGTGTATCTGCGCCGGGTGGCTGTCTCGAGCACGATGGGCGCGGGCGTGCGAGTTGAACCGTCGAGCCTGTTGATTGCTTGACGTGATGGAATGGCCTGATTCGTCGAACGGCGAATCAGGACTTTGGGCTGCACCCCTTAGGGGATGCAGGTTGTCCAAGACCGCTGGGGGTCAGAGGGCGCCGACAGGCGGTCTCGCCTCAATTAGGGTTTCGCGATAAGCGATTATCCGCCCAGCGTAGATGGCGTTGCCCGAATCAGGATTTGTTGATGGCTTCATGCCGTGTTGCTCTTGATCTCCTGAATGACGGTCGCCGTTGTCGTCCGAACCCGGCGCTATATCGGTGCCGGGACGGGCGTAAACATTCAGTGGGAGATGACCTTGGGTCTCAATCTTGAAAGCAAGAAGGCGGTAGTGGCTGAAGTGTCTGCGCAAGTCGCAAACGCTCAGTCGATCATCGTCGCTGAGTACCGCGGTCTCGAAGTAGGTGACATTACGGAGTTGCGCGCCAAGGCGCGCGACGCCGGAATTTACTTGCGCGTACTGAAAAACACCCTTGCGCGGCGCGCTGTTGCAGGCACGCCCTTCGAGGAGCTCACCAGTCAACTGGTTGGCCCACTGATCTACGGAATTTCCGCTGATCCGGTGGCGCCAGCAAAAGTACTGCAGGCCTTCGCGAAGGAAAACGACAAGTTGGTGATCAAAGCCGGCGTCATGCCCAACTACTTGATGGACGCGAATGCGGTCAAGGCGTTGGCATCGATGCCGAGTCGTGACGAGCTGCTTGCGAAGCTGCTTGGCACGATGCAGGCGCCGATTGCCAAATTTGTGCAAACGCTCAACGAGGTGCCCGGCAAGTTTGTTCGCACGCTTGCTGCGGTTCGAGACGCAAAAGAGACTGCTTAATTTTTCAATGATTCAGCTTCCCTGCTGGGGGGCGTGTGATTCAAATTCAGGAGTGATGAAATGGCTGTAAGTAAGCAAGAAATCCTTGATGCTATCGGCGCGATGTCCGTCTTGGAACTGTCGGAACTGATCAAGGAAATGGAAGACAAGTTTGGCGTGAGCGCAGCTGCGGCCGCCGTCGCCGTTGCGGGTCCTGCCGGTGGCGGCGAGGCCGCGGCCGCGGAGGAGCAGACAGAGTTCGACGTTATTCTGGCGGCGATTGGCGACAAGAAAGTCGAGGTCATCAAGGTCGTCCGTTCGGCCACTGGTCTTGGGCTGAAAGAAGCGAAGGACATGGTCGACGCTGCGCCGAAAGCCATTAAGGAAGGTATCGCTAAAGCTGAAGCCGAGGGGCTCAAGAAGCAACTCGAGGACGCCGGCGCAACGGCCGAAATCAAGTAAGGCTTTGATTCTTGGCGGGGCTGGCGCCTGAATCGGGTGCCGGCCCTTTCGTGCTTTCCGAGGCCAGAAGAGAGCGGTGCTTTGAACGAAGCACGCTGCCTCCTGTCTTCCCTCGTCTGAACGCTACCTGGAGCATCTATGGCGTACTCCTACACCGAGAAAAAGCGTATTCGCAAAAGCTTCGCCAAAGGCGCGGCAGTTCACGAAGCGCCCTTCCTGCTGGCGACGCAGATTGAATCGTTTGCCGCCTTTCTGCAAGCTGATCGACCGCCCGCGCAGCGTGCGACGCAAGGGTTGCAAGCAGCATTCTTATCAATATTCCCGATCAGCAGCCACAGCGGAAACGCGCGTCTCGAGTTCGTGCACTACTTGTTAGGCGAGCCCGCGTTCGATGTCAAGGAATGCCAGCAGCGCGGATTGACTTTTGCCGCGCCGCTACGCGCGCGCGTGCGCCTCGTACTGATGGACAAGGAAGCGCCCAAGGAAACCATCAAGGAAGTCAAGGAGCAGGAAGTGTACATGGGCGAAATTCCGCTCATGACGAACACTGGATCCTTTGTCATCAATGGTACGGAACGGGTCATCGTTTCCCAGCTTCATCGCTCGCCGGGGGTGTTTTTTGAGCATGACCGCGGCAAGACCCATTCCTCGGGGAAATTGCTGTTCTCCGCTCGCGTCATTCCCTACCGGGGTTCATGGCTGGATTTCGAGTTTGATCCCAAGGATTTTCTCTATTTCCGCATTGACCGTCGCCGTAAGATGCCGGTCACGATTCTCATGCGCGCCATCGGCCTGAGTCCGGAACAGATCCTCGAGACCTTCCACGACTTCGATCACTTCGAACTTGGTCAGGAAGGTGCTTCCTTTGCGGTCGTTCCCGAAAGGCTGCGTGGCGAATTGGCCAAGGTCGATATCGTCGATGGAGACGGCAAGATCATCGTCGAGAAGGACAAGCGTGTTACCGCGCGTCACATTCGCCAACTCGATACGGCCGGAATCACCGCAATCGACGTGCCCGACGAATTTCTACTGGGCCGCATCATCGCTAAGGATATCGTTGATGCGGAGACAGGCGAAATCGTGGCGCGAGCCAATGACGAGATCACTGAGGAAGTGCTCGCGTCTTTGCGCGATGCAAAGCAAGTCGATCTGCCGACGCTGTATATCAACGATCTCGATCGCGGCGCCCAAATCTCGCAGACCCTGCGTATCGATGAGACAACGGACGAGTGGTCGTCCAAGGTCGCAATTTACCGCATGATGCGTCCGGGCGAGCCGCCAACGGAAGATGCCGTCGAAGCACTGTTTCAAGGCCTGTTTTACGCCGAAGAGCGCTACGATTTGTCGTCGGTCGGAAGAATGAAGTTCAATCGCCGTGCGTACCCGCAGAAGGTCGACGAGAAGACGCCTGCATGGTACCGCCGTATGCTCGAAGCAATTGGCCCGCAAGGCGAAACCGGCCCCGGGACATTGTCGAACGAAGATATTCTCGCAGTGATTGCGGTGCTGGTCGAACTGCGCAATGGCCGTGGAGACATCGACGATATCGACCACTTGGGCAACCGCCGGGTACGCTCTGTCGGCGAACTCGCGGAAAATCAGTTCCGCGCGGGTCTTGTGCGTGTCGAACGCGCCGTGAAAGAGCGCCTGTCGCAAGCCGAGTCGGACAACTTGATGCCGCACGACTTGATCAATGCAAAGCCGATCAGTGCCGCCATCAAGGAATTTTTTGGTTCGAGCCAGTTGTCGCAGTTCATGGATCAGACCAACCCGTTGTCGGAAATCACGCACAAGCGGCGCGTCTCGGCGCTTGGCCCGGGTGGCTTGACCCGCGAGCGGGCGGGCTTTGAAGTGCGCGACGTGCACCCGACGCACTACGGCCGCGTATGTCCGATCGAAACGCCGGAGGGCCCGAATATCGGCCTGATCAACTCCTTGGCGGTTTACGCGCGGACTAACCGATACGGCTTCCTCGAAACGCCGTACCGAAAGGTCGAAGCCGGCAAAGTGACCGATCAGATCGATTATCTCTCGGCGATCGAGGAAGGGCAGTTCGTGATTGCCCAGGCAAACGCTGAGATAAGCGTGGAGGGCGCGCTTGACGGCGATCTGGTGTCGTGTCGGCACAAAGGGGAGTTCTCTCTGGCTACGTCGGATACCGTGCAGTACATGGATGTGGCGCCGGGTCAGATCGTCTCGGTTGCGGCGTCGCTGATTCCGTTTCTCGAGCATGACGACGCGAACCGCGCGCTGATGGGCGCCAACATGCAGCGTCAGGCAGTGCCGTGCCTGCGTCCTGAAAAGCCTTTTGTGGGCACCGGCATCGAGCGGACAGTGGCCGTTGATTCGGGAACTGCGGTGCAGGCTACGCGCGGCGGTGTGGTCGACTACATCGACGCGACCCGCATTGTGGTCCGCGTCAATGATGACGAAACGCTTCCCGGTGAGGTCGGCGTCGACATCTACAACATGATCAAGTACACCCGTTCGAATCAGAATACGAACATCAACCAGCGCCCGATCGTCAAAGTCGGCGACGTGCTCGCGCGTGGTGACGTGATCGCTGATGGAGCGTCCACCGACCTCGGCGAACTCGCGCTTGGCCAAAACATGCTCGTCGCCTTCATGCCGTGGAACGGGTACAACTTTGAGGATTCGATTCTCATCTCCGAGCGCGTTGTCGCGCACGACCGATTCACTTCGATTCACGTCGAAGAACTGACCATCGTCGCGCGCGACACGAAGCTCGGTTCGGAAGAGATCACCCGCGATATTGCGTCACTCGGTGAGTCGCAACTCTCCCGCCTTGATGAATCCGGCATCGTTTACATCGGCGCCGAAGTCGAAGCGAGCGACGTGTTGGTTGGTAAGGTCACGCCGAAGGGTGAGACTCAACTCACACCGGAAGAGAAATTGCTGCGCGCCATTTTTGGAGAAAAGGCGTCCGACGTCAAAGACACTTCGTTGCGCGTTCCCTCAGGCATGAACGGCATCGTTATCGATGTACAGGTGTTCACGCGAGAAGGCATCGAGCGTGATGTTCGCGCGCAGTCGATCATTGATGACCAGTTGCGGGGCTTCAAGACCGATCTGGCTGACCAGATGCGCATCGTCGAGCGCGACGCGTTCGCGCGCATCCGCCGCATGATCGTCGGCCAGAAGGCGAATGGTGGTCCGCGCAAGCTGGCCAAGGGTACGGAGATTTCCGACGCTTACTTGGATAGTCTCGAGCCCTACCACTGGTTCGATATCCGTATGGCGGAAGAAGAAGTTGCCGTGCAACTCGAAGCCGTTCGCGAAGGCCTCGAAAAGACGCGCAAGGACTTCGACCTTGCGTTTGAGGTCAAGAAGAAGAAGCTGACCCAAGGTGATGAATTGCCACCGGGCGTGCAGAAGATGGTCAAGGTCTATCTGGCCGTGAAACGTCGCTTGCAGCCCGGCGACAAGATGGCCGGTCGTCACGGTAACAAGGGTGTTGTTTCGAAGATCGTGCCGGTCGAGGACATGCCTTATATGGAGGATGGCACGCCGGTTGACGTGGTGCTGAATCCCCTGGGCGTACCTTCCCGCATGAACATCGGCCAAATCCTCGAAACGCACCTTGGCTGGGCCGCCAAAGGCCTGGGCAACAAGATCGACAGGATGCTGCGAGCGGAGGAAGCCGCGCAGGAAGTGCGCCGGCTATTGGAAGAAATTTACAATAGCAGCGGCAAACGCGAAGACATTGAGGGCCTGGCCGATTCCGAGGTGCTCGAACTGGCGGACAATCTGCGGCACGGCGTGCCGTTCGCGACGCCCGTGTTCGATGGTGCCAATGAAGCCGAGATCGAGGCTATGTTCAAGATCGCCGGGCTGCCCTTGACGGGGCAGGTGACGCTCTACGACGGGCGCACAGGCGATGCGTTCGAGCGGCAAGTCACGGTCGGCTACAAGCACGTGCTGAAGCTGCACCACTTGGTCGACGACAAGATGCACGCACGCTCGACGGGGCCATACTCTTTGGTCACGCAGCAGCCGCTGGGTGGCAAGGCGCAGTTTGGCGGTCAGCGTTTCGGTGAGATGGAGGTCTGGGCGCTCGAGGCGTACGGCGCGGCTTACACCCTGCAGGAAATGCTCACTGTGAAATCGGATGACGTCACGGGGCGGACGAAGGTGTACGAAAACATCGTGAAGGGCGAACACAAGATCGATGCCGGTATGCCCGAGTCGTTCAACGTGCTGGTAAAAGAGATCCGCTCGCTGGGTATCGACATCGATCTGGACCGTTCTTGAACCGGTTGCGCCTAGTGCTCAACCGGATGGAGTGAAATATGAAAAGCCTGCTCGCTGACCTCTTCAAGCAGACCCTCCCCAACGAGGAGGAGTTCGACGCGATCACCATTGGCCTGGCATCGCCAGAAAAAATCCGGTCGTGGTCGTATGGTGAAGTCAAGAAACCCGAAACGATTAATTATCGTACCTTCAAGCCAGAGCGTGACGGCCTCTTTTGCGCCAAGATTTTTGGGCCTGTCAAAGATTATGAGTGTCTTTGCGGCAAGTACAAGCGCCTGAAGCATCGTGGTGTCATATGTGAAAAATGCGGCGTCGAGGTGACGCTGTCGAAAGTCAGACGCGAGCGCATGGCCCACATCGAATTGGCTTCGCCGGTCGCGCACATCTGGTTCCTCAAGAGTTTGCCGAGTCGTCTCGGCATGGTGCTCGACATGACCTTGCGCGATATCGAGCGGGTACTCTATTTCGAGGCCTTCGTGGTGGTTGAGCCGGGCATGACGCCGCTGACGCGCGGCCAATTGCTGACCGAAGATGACTACCTTGCGAAGGTCGAGGAGTACGGCGACGAGTTCGACGCGTCAATGGGCGCGGAAGGTGTGCGCTCCTTGTTGCGCTCGCTGGACGTGGTGCTTGAAATCGAGAAGCTCCGTGGCGATCTGGAAGCGACCAGTTCCGATGCGAAGATCAAGAAATTCTCGAAACGCCTGAAAGTTCTGGAGGCATTCCAGCAGTCCGGCATCAAACCGGACTGGATGATTCTAGAAGTGCTGCCGGTGCTGCCGCCCGACTTGCGACCACTCGTCCCGCTCGATGGCGGGCGGTTCGCAACATCGGACCTCAACGATCTATACCGCCGCGTCATCAACCGCAACAATCGTCTCAAGCGCTTGCTCGAACTCAAGGCGCCGGAGATCATCGTGCGCAACGAAAAGCGGATGTTGCAAGAGTCGGTGGACTCGTTGCTCGACAACGGTCGGCGAGGCAAGGCGATGACAGGCGCCAACAAGCGCCCGCTCAAATCGCTCGCCGACATGATCAAGGGCAAGGGTGGCCGCTTCCGCCAGAATCTACTTGGCAAGCGGGTAGACTATTCGGGCCGTTCGGTGATTGTCGTAGGTCCGCAGCTTAAACTGCACCAATGTGGCTTGCCCAAGCTCATGGCGTTGGAACTGTTCAAGCCATTTATTTTCAACAAGCTGGAATTGATGGGCTTGGCGACGACCATCAAGCAGGCGAAAAAGATGGTCGAAAGCCAGGAGCCGGTGGTGTGGGACATCCTCGAGGATGTGATCCGCGAACACCCGGTCTTGCTCAATCGAGCGCCGACACTTCACCGCCTGGGCATCCAGGCGTTCGAGCCGGTCCTCATCGAAGGCAAAGCAATTCAGCTTCACCCCTTGGTCTGTGTTGCATTCAATGCTGACTTCGACGGCGACCAGATGGCCGTGCACGTGCCGCTGTCGCTTGAGGCACAAATGGAAGCGCGCACGCTCATGCTTGCGTCGAACAACGTCATTTCGCCCGCCAATGGCGAACCGATCATCGTGCCATCCCAGGACATTGTTCTGGGCCTGTATTACGCCACACGCGAAGGTATTGGCGAAAAGGGCGACGGCATGCTGCTGGCGGATGTGTCGGAGGTTAAACGTGCCTACGAGGCGGGCAAGCTTTCCTTGCACGCGCGCATCACGGTACGTATCAAAGAAGCGGAATTTGGCGAGAACGGTGAACGCGTCGAGAAGGTGTCCCGCTATCACACAACCGCGGGGCGCGCCCTGTTGTCCGAGATTCTGCCGACGGGACTTCCGTTCAGCATCCTCGACAAACCGCTCAAGAAGAAAGAGATTTCCAAACTCATCAACGCGTCTTTTCGCCGTTGCGGGTTGAAAGAGACTGTCGTCTTCGCCGATCGCTTGATGCAATTTGGGTTTGCGCTTGCCACACGCGCGGGCGTATCGATCGCCGTCAAGGATATGTTGGTTCCGAAGCAAAAGGAAAACATCATCCAGGCCGCCGAGAACGAGGTGAAGGAGATCGCTAAGCAGTATGCCTCTGGACTGGTTACGGACGGCGAGCGGTATAACAAGGTCGTCGACATATGGGGCCGCACTGGCGATCAGGTCGCAAAAGCGATGATGGACCAGCTGGGTAAGAAGAAGATCGAAGACCGTTTCGCCGCGATGCCTCGCGACGATTGGTGGAAGGCTGTTTATGTTCCGGCCGAAGATGCATCGCCCCCAAAAGAGGTTGATCAAGAGTCGTTTAACTCCATTTACATGATGGCGGACTCGGGCGCACGTGGTTCAGCGGCGCAGATTCGGCAATTGGCGGGCATGCGGGGCCTCATGGCGAAGCCGGACGGGTCAATTATCGAAACGCCGATTACGACGAACTTCCGTGAAGGGCTCAACGTGCTGCAGTACTTCATTTCGACGCACGGCGCTCGAAAAGGCTTGGCCGACACTGCACTGAAGACCGCAAACTCCGGCTACCTCACACGCCGGCTTGTCGACGTCACCCAGGATCTGGTTGTGACGGAGGACGACTGCGGGACGCGTAACGGCTTCAACATGAAAGCGCTCATCGAAGGCGGCGAGGTGATCGAGCCGCTGCGCGATCGGATTCTTGGTCGCGTCTGTATCGAAGACATTGTTGATCCGGAATCGCAAGAGACGCGGATCGAAGCCGGTACAATGCTCGACGAGAGCGATGTGGACCTCATCGAAGGCCTCGGGGTTGACGAGGTGCTGGTACGCACGCCGCTGAGTTGCGACACACGTTATGGCCTTTGCGGCAAATGCTACGGGCGCGATTTGGGTCGCGGTTCACTGGTCAATGCCGGCGAAGCGGTTGGCGTGATTGCAGCCCAGTCCATCGGCGAACCCGGCACGCAGCTGACCATGCGGACGTTCCACGTCGGTGGCGCGGCCTCACGAGCAGCAGCGGCCAGTTCGGTGGAATCCAAGTCGGCCGGCACGACGCGTTTCACGCAAAACATGCGCTACGTTTCGAACGCCAAGGCCGAGAAGATCGTGATCTCGCGTTCGGCGGAGGTTATCGTCGCCGATGAGCTAGGACGCGAGCGCGAGCGCCACAAGGTGCCCTATGGCGCGATGCTCGCGGTGGACGACGGCACCGAGATCAAGGCCGGACACCAGCTTGCCACGTGGGATCCGCATACGCGTCCCATCGTGACCGAGTATGCCGGTTCGGTGCGCTTTGAGAACGTCGAAGACGGCGTGACGGTTGCCAAGCAGATTGACGAAGTTACTGGCCTGTCCACCTTGGTAGTGATCGACGCGAAGCGCCGCGGCAGTGGTGGCACGGGTAAGGGCTTGCGTCCTCAGATCAAGCTGCTCGACGAAACTGGCGAGGAGGTAAGGATTGCCGGAACAGATCACGCCGTTGCCATCACATTCCAGGTCGGATCAATCATCGCGGTGAAAGACGGGCAGCGAATTGCCGTCGGTGACATCCTGGCCCGCATTCCACAGGAGTCAGCGAAGACGCGCGATATTACGGGCGGTCTGCCCCGCGTTGCCGAGCTGTTCGAGGCGCGATCTCCAAAAGACGCCGGCGTACTCGCTGAGCATACTGGCACCATGTCGTTTGGCAAGGAGACCAAAGGAAAGCAGCGGTTGGTCATCACTGAACTGGATGGCACCTCGCATGAGTTCCTGATTCCGAAGGACAAACACGTGATGGTCCATGACGGTCAAGTAGTGAACAAGGGCGAAGCGATCGTTGACGGCCCGGCCGACCCCCATGACATACTGCGTTTGCAGGGGGTTGAGGCGCTCGCGCGCTATATCATCGATGAAGTCCAGGATGTCTACCGCTTGCAGGGCGTCAAGATCAATGACAAGCACATCGAGGTCATCGTTCGCCAGATGTTGCGCCGTGTCGTCATCACGGACTCAGGCGATACCCGCTTTATTCGCGAAGAACAAGTCGAGCGATCCGAAGTGCTTGATGAGAACGATCGAATGGAGGCTGAAGGAAAGCTTCCCGCGCAGTATGAAAATGTGTTGCTGGGTATCACCAAGGCGTCGCTGTCCACTGACTCGTTCATCTCCGCCGCCTCGTTCCAGGAAACCACGCGAGTGCTTACCGAAGCCGCCATCATGGGCAAGCGCGATGAATTGCGTGGGCTTAAGGAAAACGTCATCGTTGGTCGCCTCATCCCGGCCGGGACGGGTCTGGCCTATCACCGAAACCGTCGCGCTCAGTCGGAAGGCGAGGATTTGGGTGGCGAGCATGCTTGGCCGGTCGCCGACGAGGTCGTGATTGATTTGCCGACGGAAGACGCCCCGGCAAGTTGACCGCATTTATGAAACAGCGTTAAACTCCGGCCTCTTTTTTGTAGACTGACCAATCGTAGTCGGTCGCATCCGGAATACACCGCCCGAGGCGGCCCAAGGGGCTGCCTCGGTTTTTTGGGAAATTCTATAGCTATGCCAACAATCAATCAGCTCGTTCGCAAACCCCGGAAAACGGCGGTCGTAAAAAGCAGTGTGCCGGCACTCGAGGCCTGCCCGCAGAAACGCGGCGTGTGCACGCGTGTTTACACCACGACACCGAAGAAGCCGAATTCGGCTTTGCGAAAAGTGGCCAAGGTCCGGCTGACAAATGGCTTCGAAGTCATTTCGTACATCGGCGGAGAGGGGCACAACTTGCAAGAGCACTCCGTCGTACTAATACGCGGCGGTCGGGTCAAAGATTTGCCGGGTGTGCGCTATCACATCGTGCGTGGCTCACTTGACCTGCAAGGGGTCAAGGATAGAAAGCAGGCGCGTTCCAAGTATGGCGCCAAGCGCCCGAAACAAGCCTGATTGTTGGCAAATAAGAATCTGAAGGGGTAGTTATGCCGCGACGCCGCGAAGTTCCCAAGCGTGAAATTCTGCCGGATCCGAAATTCGGTAGTCAGGATGTATCCAAGTTCATCAATGTGATCATGCAGGCCGGCAAAAAGGCCGTGGCCGAGCGCATTGTCTATGGTGCCTTCGACATCATTGTGAACAAAGGCGGCAAGGACCCGCTTGAAGTGTTTTCCACTGCGCTGGGAAATATCAAGCCAGTCGTTGAAGTAAAGAGCCGACGCGTCGGTGGCGCCAACTACCAGGTGCCGGTCGAGGTACGTCCGTCGCGCCGAATGGCGCTGTCGATGCGGTGGTTGCGCGAAGCCGCCCGTAAGCGGGCAGAGAAGTCAATGGCTCAGCGCCTGGCTGGTGAGCTTATGGAGGCAGCGGAAGGCCGCGGTTCGGCCATGAAGAAGCGCGAGGAAGTGCACCGTATGGCAGAGGCCAACAAGGCGTTTTCTCACTATCGCTTCTGAGTTGCATTTACCGCACTTCGAGTTCGTCTGGGCTTGATAGTGTTCAACCGTTTGAAACGACAGTCACGCGCGTGCGTGATCTAAGAAGGCAGGGTTATCACCGTGGCTCGAAAAACCCCCATTGAGCGCTATCGCAACATTGGAATTTCCGCTCATATTGATGCCGGAAAGACGACGACGACAGAGCGCATTCTGTTTTACACCGGCGTGAACCACAAGATCGGCGAAGTGCACGACGGCGCCGCGACAATGGACTGGATGGCGCAGGAACAGGAACGTGGAATTACCATCACGTCAGCGGCTACAACCTGTTTCTGGAAAGGCATGGATCTATCACGGCCTGAGTACCGCATCAACATCATAGACACGCCCGGGCACGTCGACTTTACGATTGAGGTCGAGCGTTCGATGCGCGTGCTGGATGGCGCCTGCATGGTCTATTGCGCCGTCGGCGGCGTCCAGCCTCAATCTGAAACGGTGTGGCGTCAGGCGACAAAATATCGCGTGCCGCGATTGGCGTTCGTCAACAAGATGGATCGTCAGGGCGCCGATTTCTTCAAGGTCGTCAGCCAGATGAAAAGCCGACTCAAGGCGAACCCCGTTCCGGTTGTATTGCCGATCGGGTCGGAAGAGCATTTTTCCGGCGTCGTCGACCTGATAAAGATGAAGGCAATTGTTTGGGACGAGGCTGCGCAAGGCACGAAGTTCAACTATATCGACGTTCCGGCAGAATTGATGGATGACGCCAATCACTGGCGTGAGCAGATGGTGGAGGCCGCTGCCGAGGCGACCGAAGAGTTGATGGACGCCTATTTGGAGGGCGGCGAGCTGTCCGAGTCGCAGATCATTGAAGGGCTGCGCAGGCGCACGATCGCCTGCGAAATCCAGCCGATGCTGTGCGGCACGGCTTTCAAGAACAAGGGCGTGCAGCGCATGTTGGACGCCGTGGTGGACTTCATGCCGTCGCCCATCGACGTTCCTCCGGTTGTCGGGATCGACGACGATGGTAACGAAGCGTCGCGCAAGGCTGACGATGCAGACAAGTTTTCAGCGCTCGCCTTTAAGTTGATGACGGACCCGTTTGTTGGTCAGTTGACATTTATCCGCGTCTACTCCGGGGTCGTGAATTCGGGAGATACCGTACTAAATTCGATAAAAGACAAGAAAGAGCGACTTGGGCGCTTGCTGCAAATGCATGCAAACGACCGTCTTGAGATTAAGGAAGTGCGCGCAGGAGATATCGCCGCCGCCGTCGGTCTAAAAGATGTTACGACGGGTGAAACCTTGTGTGCGCCCGACGCGCCGATCATTCTCGAGCGCATGGAGTTCCCTGATCCGGTAATACACGTGGCCGTCGAGCCAAAGACAAAGAGCGACCAAGAGAGAATGGGTATTGCCCTGTCGCGACTTGCCCAGGAGGATCCTTCTTTTCAGGTGCGTACTGACGAAGAGTCCGGCCAGACGATTATTTCGGGCATGGGTGAATTGCATCTTGAGATTATCGTCGATCGCATGAAGCGTGAATTCAACGTTGAAGCAGGGGTCGGCGCGCCTCAGGTGGCCTATCGCGAAGCGATTCGAACATCGGTTGAGCAGGAAGGCAAATTTGTCAAGCAATCGGGAGGCCGTGGTCAATACGGACACGTGTGGATCAAGCTGGAGCCCAATGAAACGGGAGGTGGCTATGAGTTCGTGGATGCGATCAAGGGTGGCGTGGTGCCACGCGAGTACATCCCGGCCGTCGATCGTGGGATTCGGGACACTTTGCCCAACGGCGTCTTGGCCGGTTTCCCGGTGGTCGATGTGAAAGTCACACTTTTCGACGGCTCGTATCACGATGTCGATTCAAACGAAAACGCCTTTAAGATGGCGGGTTCAATGGCATTCAAGGATGCCATGCGCAAAGCGAGCCCGGTACTGCTCGAACCGATGATGGCAGTCGAGGTCGAGACGCCGGAGGAGTTTATGGGCAATGTGATGGGCGATTTATCCGGCCGTCGCGGCATTGTGCAGGGCATGGATGACATCACTGGTGGCATGAAGAGCATTCGCGCAGAGGTGCCGCTGGCGGAGATGTTCGGTTATGCGACGTCCTTGCGTTCTTTGACACAAGGTCGTGCAACGTACTCTATGGAATTCAAGCACTACGCCGAGGCGCCCAAGAGCGTTGCCGAGGCAGTGATCAACAGCAAGTAATATCAATAATTCTGGAAAACCAAGGACGCAACGCAAATGGCTAAGGGAAAGTTTGAGCGGACGAAGCCGCACGTAAACGTAGGCACGATTG
>CBDULG010000038.1:0-15565 GCA_965367985.1 uncultured Rhodocyclaceae bacterium | reverse complement strand
CGCGGTGGCGCGATGCGCAACGCGTGTCAGGGTGCTTCCGGCGCAATCACCTCAAGCGAAGGGAAGTATCCCCGGTAGCGCTGTATATCCCGCGTCAGGATCGGGCACTCGGCGACTGCCGCATGGGCGCCGATAAAAAAATCCGCCAGCACATTGTTCTTTACCCCGCCGCGCTTTCGGTATTTTGCAAACGCCTTTCCCGCCAGGAACAGCGCCGTACGTGGAATCTCAAGAAATTTCAGTTCCAGATCCGCGAGCACCACGTCCAGATCTTCGACCCGCGCGAAGGTCAGCGACAATTCCGAATAGATAATCGGGTTGATCGCAAGCTCATGTATCTTCGAAAGTTCGCGCATTTGCCCGATGGACCAATCGGCCCATTTCGGATCGTCTTCGAGTACGTCCACGAGCACATTGGTGTCGACGAAGATCAATCACGCTTCTCCGCGTAGCAATGCCATCAACGCGTCGGTGTTCCACTTGACGGTCGCGCGGCCACGGGCACGGTCAAAACGGTCTTTCCCGCGAGGCTGCCGTGCTGATTTTGCGTCCGCCTTGCGGATGATAATGTGGCCTCGCTCGTCAACGGCGAAATCGACTTTGCTGCCAGGCTCCAGGTCCAGCGTCTCCCGGATTTTCTTGGGGATAGTGACCTGTCCTTTGCTGGTGAGCGTGGTGCCCATGGTCGTATCAATCCAGAAAGTATTACAAGGTATATACTGTAATACCCTTTTGGGTAGGAAACAAGTTCGGCGCCGTTCAGACCTTCTGACGCATCAGGCGGCCTTTTTCGCGTTCCCATTCACGGTTCTTTTCCACCTCGCGCTTGTCGTGCTGCTTCTTGCCCTTGGCCAGGCCGATAGTGGCCTTGATACGTCCCTTGCTGTAGTGCAGATCCAGCGGCACCAGCGCGTAGCCGGCGCGTTCGACCTGACCGATCAGGCGATCGATCTGGTTGAGGTGCATGAGCAGTTTGCGGGTGCGTACAGGGTCGGGTTTGATGTGGGTGGACGCGGTCGATAACGGCGTGATGTGCATGCCGATCAGGAACAGTTCGCCGTTGCGGATCAGGACGTAGGATTCCTTGATGTTGGCGCGCCCGCCGCGAATTGCCTTGACCTCCCAGCCTTCGAGCACGAGACCCGCTTCGATCTTCTCCTCGATGAAATAGTCATGGTAGGCCTTGCGGTTGTCGATGATGCTCATGGTTGCTGGCGTCGGCGCATGCGTCCGGGTTGCGGTAGAATCGCGCATTCTAGCAGTTCCGCCACCGTCGAATCTCCGCCATGGCCGCCGTCAAAAAAGTCGTTCTCGTCGAGTTCACGCCTGCCCAGATGTTCGATCTGGTCGACCGGGTGGAGGACTATCCGAAGTTCCTGCCGTGGTGCGGCGGGACCGAACTGATCGAGCGAACCGAGCTGCACACCGCGGCGAGGATCCACATCAATTACCACGGTATCAAGGCGCATTTTTCGACTGAAAACCGCAAGTTGCCGCCGCACGAGATGCACATCGGACTCAAGGAAGGGCCGTTCCATCATCTGGACGGGAGCTGGATTTTCACTCCCCTCGGCGATGCCGCCTGCAAGATCGAATTCAGCCTCAGCTACCAGTTTGCGAGCCGGCTGCTCGACAAGGCGCTGGGCCCGGTGTTCAACCACATCGCCAACACCTTCGTCGACGCGTTCGTGAAGCGTGCCGGACAGGTGTACGGGAGCACCTGAGTTGGCGGGCAATTCGATTTCCGTGGAAGTCGTCTACGCGCTCCGTGACCGGCAAGACCTCGTCTCGCTCGAACTGGCCGAAGGCGCGACTGTGCGGGACGCCATCGAGGCCTCGGGCTTGCTGGAGAAGCATCCCGAGATCGATCTGAACGGTGCAAACAAGGTCGGCGTATTTGCCAAACTCACGCCGCTCACGACCACATTGCAGGACCGCGATCGCGTCGAAATCTACCGCCCCTTGATTGCCGATCCGAAAGAAGTGCGGCGCAAGCGCGCGAAGGAAGGCAAGGCGATGAAGAAGGGCGGCGGGGACGGTGGTGAGGGCGCGACGGAGGCCGGCCCGGAGGATTGAGCCGGGCGGTCCGCTCGCCGGCGCGCCACCGCAGGCCACGTAGAATCGTTAAGGCTTGCAGGCGGCCTCGATATTGTCGCGGACGCGGGCCATCTCTTCGGCGCGCGCCGCGTCGTCGAGTATCACGCGCTGACCGTCGGCATCCATGCGTTGCACGCGCACACCGCTTTGCAGCAGCTTCAGTTGCTCGCGGGCATCATTGCAGGCTTGTTGGCGCCGCTGTTCTTCGGCGGCTTCTGCTTGCGCCTTTGCAGCGGTTTCGGCATCTTCCGCCTTGCGCTTTTCGAGCGCTTCGTTCTTTTCCACCCAGGTTTGCGGCTTCTGATCGACCTTGTCCGCAGCGCCGCCGGCCGGCGGGGCATTTGTGGCGGGTGCTTGCGTGCGCACGCCGATTGGTTTGGCATCGACGCCCGGCGGCGGTTGATCGGAGAAATGCTTTCGCCCGCTGGCGTCTTGCCACTCGAACACCTGGCCGGCGGTCGCTGCGGTGGCAACAAGTGAGGCGATAAGAATCAGGATGTAACGCGCGCGCATGCCGGGTATTCCTTGCTGTGCCGTGTTTTGCGGGGCTTCACTCCGTCTGTATAATACGGATTTGATTGCAAGGATAAAAGTCATGCGTGTGATTCAGAAGGCGCTGACGTTCGATGACGTCCTTCTTGTCCCCGCCCATTCCGACGTCCTGCCCAAGGATGTCAAGCTGCAAACGCAACTGACCCGCAACATCCGCCTGAATATTCCATTGGTCTCGGCGGCCATGGATACCGTCACGGAATCGCGTCTGGCCATTGCTTTGGCGCAGGAAGGTGGCATCGGCATCGTGCACAAGAATTTCACCGCGGAGCAACAGGCGCTGGAAGTACGTAAGGTCAAGCGCTTCGAGTCCGGCGTTATCAAGGATCCGGTGACCGTGCCGCCGAGCATGAGCGTGCGCGAGGTTATCGCGCTGACGCGGCAAAACAAGTTCTCCGGCCTCCCGGTGCTGGAAGGCAAGCGCGTGGTTGGCATCGTCACCAACCGCGATCTGCGCTTCGAAACCAATCTCGATCAGCCGGTGTCGGCGATCATGACGCCGCACGAGCGGCTCATCACCGTGCCCGAGGGCGAGAGTCTCGACAGCGCGCAGGCGCTGATGCACAAGCACCGCATCGAGCGGGTGCTGGTGATGGGGCGTAACGGTGAGCTGCGTGGCCTCATCACGGTGAAGGATATCCTCAAGTCCACGGAGCATCCTTTCGCCTCAAAGGACGATCAGGGCCGCTTGCGTGTGGGCGCGGCAGTCGGCGTCGGCGCGGGGACCGATGAGCGCGTCGAGCGCCTGGTCAATGCGGGCGTCGATGTCATCGTCGTCGATACCGCACACGGTCATTCGCGTGGCGTGCTCGAACGCGTCAGCTGGATCAGGAAGAATTTCCCTCAGATCGATTTGATCGGCGGCAACATCGCCACCGGCGACGCCGCACGTGCGTTGATCGAGGCGGGCGTCGATGCCGTTAAGGTCGGCATCGGCCCCGGCTCAATCTGCACCACGCGAATCATTGCCGGGGTCGGCGTGCCGCAGGTGACGGCGATCGATAGTGTCGCCAAGGCGTTGGAGGGGTCAGACGTACCGATGATCGCCGATGGCGGCATCCGTTATTCCGGCGATCTGGCCAAGGCGATTGCTGCCGGTGCCGATGTGGTGATGCTCGGCAGCCTGTTCGCGGGTACCGAAGAAGCACCCGGCGAAACAGTGCTTTATCAGGGACGCTCCTATAAGTCGTATCGCGGCATGGGCTCGCTCGGCGCGATGCAACAGGGGTCGGCGGACCGTTATTTCCAGGATGCGGACTCGAATTCCGACAAACTCGTGCCCGAGGGCATCGAGGGCCGGGTGCCATACAAGGGCTCAGTGACCGCGGTGATCCATCAGCTGATCGGCGGCTTGCGCGCCTCGATGGGCTATCTGGGTGCGGCTTCGATCGAGGAGATGCACAGCCGAGCGGAATTCATGCAGATCACCGCAGCGGGCATACGCGAGTCGCATGTGCACGATGTGCACATCACCAAGGAAGCACCGAACTACCACATCGACTAATCGACACGCGTCGAGCTTGCCGGGCGGCTTAGGCCGCCTTTTTCCTTCCGCCTCCTTCCTCCACTTTGCTAAGCATATGGCTCACCAGAAAATCCTCATTCTTGATTTCGGCTCTCAGTTCACGCAACTCATCGCCCGCCGGGTACGAGAGCAGCAGGTGTATTGCGAGATTCATCCGTGCGACGTGGCGGAAGATTTCATCCGCAAATTCGGTGCCGACGGCGTGATCCTGTCGGGCGGGCCGAATTCGGTCTATTCCGAAATCATGGACGCGCCGAAGGTGGTGTTTGAGCTCGAGCGGCCCGTGCTTGGAATTTGCTATGGCATGCAGGCGATGGCGTCGCAGTTGGGTGGCGCGGTGGAATGCTCTGAAGTGCGCGAATTCGGCTACGCCGAGATGCGTGCGCGCGGCCATTCGAAGCTGTTCGACGGCATCGAGGACCGCAGCAACGCGGAAGGGCATGGCTTGCTCGATGTGTGGATGAGCCATGGCGACAAGGTCACCGAACTGCCGCCGGGATTTACCATCATCGGCAGCAACCCGTCGACACCGATCGCGGCAATGGCCGATGAATCGCGCGGCTATTACGGCGTGCAGTTCCATCCCGAGGTCACCCACACGGTCAAGGGCAAGGACATCCTGGCGCGTTTCGTGCATGACATCTGTGGCTGCGGTCATGACTGGAACATGCCCGACTACGTGGGTGAAGCGGTCGCCAGCATCCGCGAGCAGGTCGGCGACGAGGAAGTGATTCTCGGCCTGTCGGGCGGCGTCGATTCATCGGTAGCGGCGGCGCTCGTACACCGCGCAATTGGCGATCAGCTCACCTGCGTGTTCGTCGACAACGGCCTGCTGCGCCTGAACGAGGCGGAACAAGTGATGCAGACCTTCGCGCGCAACCTCGGTGTCAAAGTGCTGCACGTCAATGCGGCGGAGGCCTTTCTGACACATCTGGAGGGCGCGTGCGATCCTGAGGAAAAGCGCAAGATCATCGGCCGTGAGTTTGTCCAGGTGTTTCAGGCGGAAGCGGAAAAGCTGCCCAAAGCCCGTTGGCTCGCGCAGGGCACGATTTATCCGGACGTGATCGAGTCGGCCGGCTCGAAAACAAAGAAAGCACAGACCATCAAGAGCCACCACAACGTCGGCGGCCTGCCCGATTCGCTCAATCTGCAGTTGCTCGAGCCCTTGCGCGAGCTTTTCAAGGACGAGGTGCGCGAACTGGGGATCGCGCTCGGCCTGCCTCACGACATGGTCTATCGCCATCCGTTTCCTGGACCGGGCCGGGGCGTGCGTATCCTCGGCGAGGTGCGGCCGGATTATGCCGACATGCTGCGGCGCGCCGATGCAATCTTCATCGACGAACTGCGTGCCGCCGACTGGTACGACAAGACCTCACAGGCCTTCGCGGTCTTTTTGCCAGTGAAAAGCGTCGGCGTGATGGGCGACGGGCGCACCTATGAATACGTGGTGGCCTTGCGCGCGGTGCAAACGCAGGACTTCATGACCGCGCACTGGGCCGAGTTGCCGCATGCGCTGCTGGCCAAAGTGAGCAACCGCATCATCAATGAAGTGCGCGGGATCAACCGCGTGGTGTACGACATCTCCAGCAAGCCGCCTGCAACCATCGAGTGGGAGTGACAGGGCGATGCGCACCCCACTGCTTGACGGATTGCTGCAATGGGCCGGACGACTGCGCTTTCCGCAGTTGTTTGCGCTGACTGCCGGGTTGTTTCTGGTCGATCTGATCATTCCTGATCCCATCCCGTTTGCCGACGAGTTGCTGCTCGGTCTGCTGACGCTGTTGTTTGCCAGTTGGCGCGGGAAGGGTCGTTAGGACGGGAAGATCAGGGGCGCGTGGTTGATCAAGCATCGGCGTCACCCAGCGTAAAGAAGAAGCTTGCGCCCTCATCCACGGTACCGCGTGCCCAGACGCGGCCGGCGTGACGCTGGATGATGCGCGCAACGGTCGCCAGCCCGATGCCGGTGCCGTCGAAATCACGCTCGGAGTGCAGGCGCTGGAACGCGCCGAACAGCTTGTCGGCATAGCGCATGTCGAACCCTGCACCATTGTCCTCGACAAAGAACACCGTCTCGTCCCGTTCGATGAAGCTGCCGAAGTGAATTTGCGCATGCTCGCGGCGGCCGGTGAACTTCCACGCATTGCCCAGCAGATTTTCCAGCGCGATCTGCAGCAGCTTTGCATCGGCCACCACTTCCATGTCGGCATCGATGGTAATTTCCGCTTGGCGCGCGTCCTGGTGCCGCAGTTCGGCCATTACCTTTTCGGCCATGGCGCTCAGGTCGATGGTGGTGCGCTGCAAGGGGCGGCGCGTCACCTGCGAGAGCTTGAGCAGATCGTCGATCAGATCGCTCATGCGGCTTACCGCCGCGAGCATCCGCTCGAACATGGTGTGTGCATCGGGCGTAAACGCTTGCTGGAAGTCCTCTCGAATGATGCGTGCGTAACCGTCGATGGCACGCAGCGGCGAGCGCAGATCGTGGGAGACGGAATAGCTGAAGGCTTCGAGCTCCTTGACCGCTGCGGCCAGTTGGGCGGTGCGATCTTCGACGCGGTATTCAAGCTCGCGGTTCAGATCGCGCATTTTCTGCTCCGCGCGCTTGCGCTCCGAAATGTCGGTCGCGATGCACAGCAGTTGCTCCATGCCGTAAAGCGTGAGCCGCCGCGCGAGAAAGTGAACCGGTATCTGTTCCCCATGGCGCGTCACCACCATCGTTTCGGCCCAGGCGGAGCCGTCCTCGAAGGCGCGGTCCATGCGCTGGGCGATCACCGGGCGGTCGTCCGAGACGATCAAATCAACCGCCGAGAGACTCTGCAGATCGCGCGTGGCAAATCCGGTGAGGCGGGCGAAATGCTGATTGACCAGCGTCAGCCGGCCATCGCGCCGCGTCACGCACAGACCCACCGGCAAGCTATCGACGAGTGTGCGCGAAAACGCGAGTTCGTTGGTGAGCTGCATTTGCGCACGTTTGCGCGCCGTGATGTCGCCGATCGAGCCGACCATGCGGTAGGCCACGCCGTCCTCGTTGCGTTGCGCCACTCCGCGTGACTGGAACCAGCGGTATTCGCCCGAGCGGGTAGCGAGCCGGGCCTCGAGCTCGAAGTGCGTACTCGCGCCCTTGAGGTGTGCGACCATGCGCTCGCGGTAGAGCGGGCGGTCATCCGGGTGCACCCGCAGCAGCCACGCTTCACCGGTGGTGCGCACGGCGTCCGCCGGCTCGTCCATCAGCGTCATCAGGCGGGCCGAGAGGAAAAGCTCCTGGGTGATTGGATTCCAGTCCCACAAGCCCTCGTTGGTGCCGCGCATCGCCAGCGCGTAGCGCGCTTCGCTCTCGCGCAGTTTGCGCTCGGCGGCGTACTTGGCAGTGTCGTCCTCGACGATGCCGACGCCGCCGACCACTTTGTTCGCCGTGTCGCGTACCGGTGCCGTGCGGATGGTAATGCGCAACTGCTCGCTGTCGACCGCCGACTGGTACGGTCCTTCGTATCGGCCCAACTCGCCGGCAAGCGCGGCGCGAATTGCGGGGAGGACTGAATGATCGGCAAAGGTCTCGATGTCTGCGCCGATCAACCGGTCCTCGGCGACTTCGAGGATTTCCGCGAAGCGCATGTTGAGGAAGGTGATTCGCAGCGTGGCGTCGAAGTGGAAAATGCCGACCGGCGAGCTTTCCACCAGCGTGCGGTAACGCGCCTCGCTTTCGTGCAGCCTTTCGAGCGAGCCATAGTGCGCACGCTCGTCGCGCATTACGACCACCACGCCGACTGCCTTCTTCTTGTCGAGACGAATCGGTGCGGCGCTCACCGTGACCGGAATCGGCTGGCCACTGCGGTGCTGCACGCTGACCGGATCGGCAATGTGCACCGCGCGGCCATCCTTGAGCGCCGCGTCGACCGGGTTGGCGATCGGCGCGCGCGTCAGTTGCGGATGCAGGCGCAACAGGTCATGTATCGATCGGCCGATTGCCTGCTCGGCAGGCCATCCAGTCAGTGCCGCCGCACCGGGATTGAATTGCGTAACGCGCCCGTTGGCGTCGGTGGCGATCAGCGCGTCGCCGATTGCATTGAGCGTGTGACCGACCAGCTTCGCGGCGGAATATGTTTCGGTCGTGTCGACGATGACACCAGTGATGTGATCGATCTCGCCCGCGTCGCCGAGCACCACGTGCATCGAATCGTGCATGCGGCAGATTCGACCGTCGCTCGCACACAAATCGTACTCGACGGTGAGGTCGAAATCGCGTCCGCGCGCGGCCTCGTGCGCGTCGTGCAGCGCGTTATCGATGTGGACCCGATCGCTGGCCGGAATGCGCTGGCGCACATGACGGACTCCATCGGTGTCGCACAGCAGCGTGACGGTCTCTTCGATGCGGTCGGCGAGTGCCGTCGAAACATAGTCGTAGGCAGCGCGGCGGGCGTCGATCCGATAGAGCACATGGCCGGGCGTCTTGAGCGATTCGTCGAACAGTTGTTGAGTACGATGCATGCGCGCCGCCACCGCCATACGGTCGGTGACGTCGACGCCTGCGTATAGCCAGGTGGTATCGGCGCCGCCGGCATGCGCGATCGGATGCAGTTCCAGGTGGCGCGCTCGGCCGTCGGCGGTGGTGAGGGTGATCGGCACGGTCGCGAGGTTGCCGTCGCCGAGCGCGCGGGCGGTATTCGCCTCGAGGCGCGTGGCGTCGCTGCCGGTCAATTGGCGCGCGCGTGCGTTGAATGGCACGAGCGCGCTGCCGTCGTCATCGCGCTGGATGCGCCATACGGGCATGGCCGCATCGAAGGAGAGCGGCTCGCGGCGCGCGGCATGAACCGCCCACACCGTCGCCGACAGCGGCAACAAGGCGGCGGCCGCGGCCCAATGCGCTGCAAGCATCCATTGCATGGCAGCCCACAGGAGCCACGCTGCGACCACCAACATCAAGGGAAACCGGTCGGAACGCGCACCGGCAAAGCCCGGCATTGGCTGCGCCTCGGGATGCGGTCTCAGAAGATCTGGTGTCACGCTCGTGGCCCTTGGCTCGCACGGTTTCGAGTTCAACAAAGATCCGCCGAATATCGGTGAACAGGTCTTGGAGTGAAAATTATTGCCCGCGAGTCTAACAGGCAAGCGCGCCGCCAACTGCGTGCACGCGGCTCGACAGGCAAAGCTTGGCTACCCATTACAATGACGGCAGTTCAGGTCACGGACTTTAGGGTATGGACGATAAAAGCTTCATGGCGGCGGCGCTCGAACTGGCCCGCCAGGCTGCTGCTGCCGGCGAGGTTCCGGTCGGCGCGGTGGTGGTGTGCGACGGCCGGATCGTCGGGCGTGGCTACAACCAGCCGATTGGGGCGCACGACCCGAGCGCCCATGCCGAAATAATGGCGCTGCGCGACGCCGCGTGCGCCCTCGGGAACTACCGTCTGCCAGGTTGCGACCTCTACGTCACGCTCGAACCTTGCCTGATGTGCGCCGGCGCGATGATGCACGCGCGGCTGCGGCGCGTCGTGTTTGGCGCACGCGATGTGAAGACCGGCGTCGCCGGGAGCGTGGTCGATGTCTTTGCCGAGGCGCGGCTTAATCATCATGCGCAGGTCGAGGGCGGCGTGCTGTCGGCACAGTGCGGCGCGTTGCTCTCTGAATTTTTTGCCCAGCGGCGCGCTGCCGCGCGGGCGGGTTGAGTCATGCGAATCGAGATCGATCTGGCAACGCAGTGGCTCTCGCTCTTCGGCGACGACGGTGCGTGCATCCGTCGCTACCGCGTATCGACCGCGCTCAACGGCGCGGGCGAGCAACGCGATTCCGGCTGCACGCCGCGCGGACGCCATGTGGTGCGTGCGCGGATCGGTGGCGCGCAGCCGTTGGGCACTGTTTTTTCCGGACGGCGTCCGACGGGCGAAGTGTGGTCGGCCGAATTCGCCCGGCAGCAACCCGGACGCGACTGGATTCTAAGCCGCATCCTGTGGCTTTCGGGCTGTGAGCGTGGCCGCAACCGGCTGGGGTCGGTCGATACCATGAGGCGCTATATCTATATCCACGGAACCCCGGACTCCGAACCAATGGGCGTGCCGCGCTCGCATGGCTGCGTGCGCATGCGCAATCGCGACCTTGTCGAACTGTTTGAACTCGTTCCCGCGCAGACCGTGGTGGAGATTCGGGAATGAAAGTCTCGGTCGATGACTGGGCGCATGCCGAGGCCTTGGTCATGCCGCTTCGCATTGCGGTGTTCGTCGAGGAACAGGGCGTGCCCGCGTCTATCGAGCGCGATGACTATGACGCGGTTTCACGTCACGCCTGGATGATCGACGATGCAGGGCAAGTGGTTGCTACCGGCCGGTTGCTGCCCGACGGCCATATCGGCCGCATGGCGGTGCGCGCGGATTGTCGCCGCCGAGGGCTCGGCGCACGTGTCCTGCAAGCGTTGATCGACGAAGCGCAGAATCGGGGCATGACGACGCTTGTCTTGAATGCGCAAACCCATGCGCAGGACTTCTACCGCCGACACGGATTCTTGCCCGAGGGCGAGGTGTTTATCGAAGCGGGTTTGCCGCACCAATGCATGCGGCGCGAACTCGATTAGTGCTCGGCCGTGAAACGGACTTCGCTGCGGCCTTCGGCGGCGCCGAGGGCGTTCCAGCGTTGCTCGATGAAGTGGCAACTGCCGTCCCGCCCGATCAAGACCACCGACGTGCACCGTGTCCCGTAGCCGGGTGCGCGAATAAAGCAACTCGACAGCATGCGCTCCCATGTCTCGGGCATGCCGGTTTCCGGCAGTTCAGCGTCGGCTGCAGGGCGGTCGTCACGCAAGACACCGAGCAATTTCTCGCCGTCGGGCAGGACGTCCAGTGCGCGTTCGAGTCGTCGGCGCGCCAGGCGCACCTTCGGCCAGGGCGTGTTCAGCAGGTGATTGGACAAGCCATAGATTCCTGCGGGCAGCGCGGAAGTGCGCTCGGCTTCGGCCTCAACGGCAACCAGTTCGGCGCCGTCATAGGCGATCAGGTTGAACGGGTTGTATTCCCTGCGGCGCGCGCTGATCAGTTGGCCGAAGCGCATCGCGGTGGCCTCACTTGCCAGCGCCTGAACGACAAGTTCGCCGCGGCTGCGCACCTGCGGCCGAAGCCTTGCCGGGTCACGGAAATTGGTGAGTGCTGCAAAACGCCCGCTGCGGCTGACCCCCAGCCACGTTCCGCCAGCCTGCAGATCGCGCCCGGCATAGAGGCCGGCAGGGTCGGCCCACCAGTCGGCGGCGGCTGTCGGGCGATTGAAGAACTCGTCGCGATTGGCAACCACGACAAGCGGAAAATCGGCGTGCTGCTGCCACGCCAGCGCGATCAGACACACGCGGCGAAATACTCCATATGACGCTCACCATTGACGCATTCGGTCAAACCGCTTGCCGCCAACGCGCGCGCCAGCGCCGGCTCGAAGGCGTCCGTATCCGTGACTTCGAGGTAGCTTTCCATCCATGTCAGCGGATCGTCTACCCGCCGGGTCAAACGGCCGCGCACGCCGGTGCTCTGCCGCAAGGCCGTGAAGATTGTCGCCACGGCAGCGCGCGCCGCCTGCTGTGCCCCCGCGTGGACGCGGTAATACACGTAGATGTCGGTCACCTGGCCGGTGCGGCTTCGAGTGAGTAGGGCAGGGCGCCGAAGCGCAGCTTTGCACCGTCGGGGGCGCGCAGATGAACGTTTCCGCCCTCCGCGGCCTGTATCTGCATGACCGCGAGCGCTTCAAAGCCGCCGCCCGGAGCCGGCACCACCGTGACCAGCTTGCCGACCGACTGGTCGTCGAAGGCCGGCGCGAACAGCTCGTCGCCCACCGCGGGGGCGGCGTCGGCGGGCGCCATGACGCGATACATGCGCTTCTTGAGTTTGCCTAAATACTGGGTGCGCGCGACGATCTCCTGCCCCGGGTAGCATCCCTTGCCGAAGTTGACGCCACCGATCAGTTCGAAATTGAGCATCTGCGCGACAAACGCATCCTGCGTGTCTTCGGTGACCAGCGGCATGCCCGCCTGGATGTCGAGCCATTGCCAAGCCTGGGTGCCAGCGGGCGTGACGCCATGTTCCGCGAGGCGGGTCCAGATATCGCCAATGCGATCGGCGGGGGCGTCGATGATCGCGCGCGACGGACTCAGGCGAATGACGGTGACGTCGTCGCGCGTCATCGCCTTCATTGGCGCGGCCGGCACGGGCAGTTGCACGCTTCCCAGGCACTCGGAAATCACGTTGCACGAAAGCCCGAGCATTGCCCGCGCCTCGCCGGCATCCGCCAGCTTGACCTTGGCGCGCAGCACATACATCGACAGGCGGCGGAGCATCGCAGCATGCAAATCCGACGACACGGCCAGGCGAAAACCACCGTCGGCATGCCATAGCAGGATGCTTGCGAGCATGCGTCCTTTGGGGCTGTTGAAGCTCGTCCATTGCGCCGAATCAGCGGGCAGCTTCTTTACGTCGTTGGAAAGCAGGTTATGCAAGAAAGTGGCCGCGTCCTCACCGATCGCCGACATCGCGCGCAGATGGGTAAGCGGCACCATGACCGCGCCGCCGCGCGCATGGGTGACATCCGCCACCGGGTCCTCTGCCAGCACGCGCTCGCCGTCGAGGCGAAGGCCGGTATTTGCAAGTATTTGGGTCCACAAAACCATAATTTCCGTGCGCGCCTCGGGTCGAATATGATTGCGCTATTATAGTCCGGCAGCGCCAATGACACCTCGCAGCGCGCCAGTTCGCAAACTCGCCATCATCGTGCGGATGCCATGAAAAAACGCTTTTTGCTCTCTGCCATGTTGATCCCGGTGCTGCTGCTCGGTGCAATCGGCGCCTGGATGATCTGGTACGCGAGTCACCCGCTGGGCGTCTCGGGCGAACGGGCCGAAGTGACTGTGGCGCGCGGTGCCACGATGCGTCAGGCGGCCGGGCAGTTTTCTGCTGCAGGCGTTGAGGTCAGCCCTTTGGTGCTTTACTGGCTCGCCCGGCTGGGCGGCCAAGCGGATCATATCAAGGCGGGCCGCTACGCCATCGAAAGCGGGATTACACCGCGCGGCATCATCGACAAGCTGGTGCGCGGCGACGTGATCCTGAGCGAAATTGCCTTTATCGAAGGCTGGACTTTTGCCCAAATGCGCGCCGCGCTCGACGCACACCCCGAACTGAATCATGACTCGAAAGGGATGGAAGACAGCGCTCTGCTGATGCTTGTCGGAGCCACCGAAACCCACCCCGAGGGCCTGTTCTTTCCCGACACCTACCGCTTCAACAATGGATCGTCGGACCTCGACGTGCTGCGCCAGGCGTATACGCAGATGCAGACGCGGCTGTCCGACGCCTGGGCGAGGCGCGCGCCGGATTCGCCACTCGAATCCCCCTACGAGGCGCTCATCCTCGCGTCGATCGTCGAGAAAGAAACCGGGCGCGTCGAGGATCGTCCGCTGGTGGCCTCGGTCTTTGTCAACCGGCTGCGATCGGGCATGCTTTTGCAGACCGATCCGACGGTCATCTACGGCATGGGGGAGCGTTTCGACGGCAACCTGCGCCGCGTGGACCTGAAGTCGGATACGCCCTACAACACGTACACGCGCCGGGGCCTGCCGCCGACACCAATCGCCATGCCGGGCATGGCGTCGATCGAAGCGGCGCTCAATCCGCCGCCATCGGACTACCTCTACTTCGTCGCGAGAGGCGACGGGTCGTCGCACTTTTCGCGCGATCTTGCCGAACACAACAAAGCCGTCAAGCGTTTCCAGCTCGGCCAGAATGGCTGATGCAGGCAGGTCGCTTCGTCACCTTTGAAGGCATTGACGGTGCCGGCAAGAGCAGCCAGATTGCGAATGCCTGCAAGTGGCTCGCTGCGCAAGGCGTGCCGCTCGTGCAGACGCGCGAGCCGGGCGGTACGCCGCTTGGCGAAAAACTGCGCGTGCTGCTGCTCAACGATGACATGAACCTCGAAACCGAGGCCATGCTCATGTTTGCGGCCCGGCGCGAGCACCTGGCCGCGTTGATCGAGCCGGCCCTGGCACGTGGCGACTGGGTGATATCGGACCGCTTCTCCGACGCAACTTATGCCTATCAGGTCGGCGGGCGCGGTCTCGACGCCGACAAGTTCGCGCGCCTCGAACAGTGGGTGCATCCCGATCGTCAGCCCGATCTCACTATCCTGTTCGACCTCGATCCGGAGGTCGCCGCACGCCGCGTCGCCGGCGCCGGAGAGACGCCCGATCGTTTCGAGCGCGAGCAAGTTGGATTTTTCCAGCGAGTTCGCGCGGCCTACCTCGAGCGCGCAGCGCAATCGCCACAACGTATTTGCGTCATCGATGCCGCGAAAGCGCCCGAGGCGATCCGCGACGTCATGATCGACGTGCTCAGACAGCGCCTCTTTTGATGATCTATCCCTGGCACCAGGCAAGCTGGCAACGCCTCGTCGCGATCGGCGAGCGCCGTGCGCACGCCATGTTGTTTGCCGGTGCGCCGGGGCAGGGCAAACGCAGTTTCACTGAAAGCTTTGCGGCACACCTGCTGTGTGAGCAACCCGTCGCCGGTGGCATACCCTGTGAGCACTGCGCCGGCTGTCGTCTGCGCCTGTCGGGCAACCATCCCGATCTCATCCGCGTTATCCCCGCAGCGGATGAAGGCGAGGCACAGGCGGTCACAGCTAATGGCAAGAGCAAGCCGTCCACCCAGATCGTCATCGAGCAGGTGCGTCAGTTGCGCGAGCGGCTGGAGGTCTCTTCGCATCAAGGCGGCATCCGCGTCGTGCTCATCGATCCGGCCGAGGCGATGAATCGAAACACCGCCAATGCGCTGCTCAAGCTGCTCGAAGAGCCGCCCCCGCAAACGGTCTTCCTGCTGGTCTCTGCGGCGCCGCGTGGCCTGTTGCCGACGATCCGCAGCCGCTGCCAGCAATGGGATTTTCCACGCCCCGATCGCGCGCACACTGCGCAATGGCTGGGCGACCAAACCGAAAGCGGCGAAGCACTGCTTGCCTTGTGCGGCGGCATGCCGGTGGCGGCAGCCGATCTCGCCAAGGCGGACGGCGAGGCCTTGCGCGCGCGGTTCCTCGCCGACGTATTGAGCGTGCCGCGCAAGGATCCGCTCATGCTTGCCGGCGACTGGGACGCCTGGCTGAGGCCAAAGAAGGGCTCGTCCGGTGCATTCGACCTCGCCCGCCTGGCCGACTGGATGCTGCGCTGGATGTGGGATTTGACGGCAACGCTGCTGGGCGGTACGGCGCGATACTTTCCTGATCGCCAGAGCGACCTGAGCGTGCTGGCCAATGGCGCCAATCGGGCCGCCATGCTCGACTGCTACAATACCTGCATGCAGATTCGCCGGGCCGTGGGCCACCCGCTGAATACCCGTTTGCTGCTCGAGGACATGCTGCTGCGCTATGCCCGGGCGGTCAGTACTGCCGGAG
>CBDULG010000037.1:0-15647 GCA_965367985.1 uncultured Rhodocyclaceae bacterium | reverse complement strand
CCGCCGCCGATGCACAGGCTGGCGACACCGCGCTTGCCGCCGCGGGCGCGCAAGGCGCCGATCAGCGTAACGATGATGCGTGCGCCCGAGGCGCCGATCGGATGGCCGAGCGCACAGGCGCCGCCATGCACGTTGACCTTGGCGTGATCGAGCTCGAGTTCTTTCATCGCCGCCATGGTGACCACGGCGAAGGCTTCGTTGATCTCCCACAGATCGACGTCGTCGACGGTCCATTTGATCTTGTCGAGCAACTTCGTCATCGCGCCCACCGGGGCGGTGGTGAACCAGCGCGGCTCCTGGGCATGGCCGGTATGGCCGACGATCGTGGCGATCGGCTTGAGGCCCAGTTTGTCGGCGGTCGAGCGGCGCATCAGGGTAAGCGCCGCGGCGCCATCGGAAATCGAGCTGGAGTTGGCGGCAGTGACGCTGCCGTCCTTGGAGAACGCGGGTTTGAGCGAACCAATCTTGTCGATCTGCGCCTTCAGCGGTTGCTCGTCCTTGTCGACGACCACCTCGCCCTTGCGTCCGGAGATCGTCACCGGCGCCACTTCCCACGCGAATGTACCGTCCTTGATCGCCGCTTGTGCCCGCGTCGTCGAGGCAATCGCGAATTCGTCCTGCTCGCTGCGCGTGAACGCATAGTGACCCGCGCAGTCTTCCGCGAAGGTGCCCATCAGCCGGCCACTGGTTTCAGGATCGTAACGATCTTCGAGGCCGTCGAAGAACATGTGGTCGATCATCTGGCCATGACCAAGCCGGTAACCACTTCGCGCCTTGGGCAACAGATAGGGCGCGTTGCTCATCGACTCCATGCCGCCGGCAATGATGATCTGGTTGCTGCCGGCAAGCAGCGTGTCGTGTGCCAGCATGGTGGCTTTCATGCCCGAGCCGCACACCTTGCTGACCGTGCTGCAGGTCACCGACAGCGGCAAGCCGGCGCGAATCGCCGCCTGGCGCGCCGGCGCCTGCCCGAGGCCGGCGGGCAGCACACAGCCCAGGATCACGTCTTCGATCTGTTCGGGCGCCAGACCGGCGCGCTCGATCGCGGCGCGCAGTGCCACGCTGCCCAATTCGGGCGCGTCCACCGGCGACAGCGCGCCCTGAAATCCACCCAGCGGCGTGCGGGCCACCGAAACGATTACGACTGGATCACTCATCTTCATCTCCTTGATGTCTGGTGTGTGCGGCGCGCTGATCAGATCAGCGCATCGAGTGCCGCGGAATAGCGCGGCAATAAATCGTCGGGCTGGCTGACGGTCAGTCCGAGGTCGTTCATGAGGCCGTCCTTGAGGCCATACACCCAGCCGTGCAGTGTCAGTGGCTGACCACGTGCCCATGCGTCCTGCACCACGATGGTCTGGCTCAGATTGGCCACCTGCTCGAGCACATTGAGCTCGCACAGGCGGTCATGGCGGCGCTCGGCGGGCAATTCATCAACCCGTGCGCGGTGTTTGGCATGTACATCCTGCACATGGCGAAGCCACAGATCGACCAGCCCGACCCGCTCGCGCTGCAATGCTGCACGCACGCCACCGCAGCCATAGTGACCGACCACCATGATGTGCCTGACTTTGAGTACATCGACCGCGAACTGAACCACCGACAGACAGTTGAGGTCGGTGTGCACGACGATGTTGGCGACGTTCCGGTGCACGAAAACCTCGCCCGGCAACAGCCCGACGATCTGGTTGGCCGGCACGCGCGAATCCGAGCAGCCAATCCACAGATACTCGGGCGCCTGCAACTGCGACAGCTTTTCGAAGAAGCCCGGATCGACCTCGCGCATCTGCCGCGCCCAGGCGCGGTTGTAGTCGAACAGGTGGAACAGGTTTTCGTTGGCGATGGCGTCTTCGGACCAGTCGGCCAGATCGAGGGACAGAAAGATCGTGCCTTCGATCGGCGTCGGATAGTAGGCCGGGGCTTCGGTAAAACCGAGTTCGCGATAGAGTTTCACCGCGATGCGCATTGCCGGCAGGGTGTCGAGCATGATGCGCTTGTAACCCAGTTCCTTGGCGGCGCGGATCCCGGCCAGCGCCAGTTCGCGGCCGACGCCGCCACCGCGCTTCGACGGCTCGACGTACAGCCGTTTCATCTCGCACACGCCGTCGGAGAACCTGCGGATGCCGACGCAGCCGGCCGCTTCGCCGTCCTGCTCGGCAAAGAACAGGCGCCCGTCGGGGGGCGCGTAGGCGCCGGGCAAGGAGGCCATTTCGGTATCGAAGTTCTGGTAGCCGAGATCGACGCCCAGCCACGCCGCGTAGTTGCGGAAAAACTGCCGCACCTGCTCGATCGCAGCAGTGTCGCTAGCGTCCAGCACGCGAAGTTTGACGGTCATGGTTCGACTCTTTCTGCGGGACTTGAAAACAAAACCGTTGTGCCGGGTATGCCCCGCGCAACGCCGATGTACACCATTGCCGCTCAGTCGGTTTCGGCAAACAACTCCCGGCCGATCAGCATGCGGCGAATCTCGCTGGTGCCGGCGCCGATTTCATAAAGCTTGGCGTCGCGCCACAGTCGTCCGGCTGCGTATTCATTGGTATAGCCCACGCCGCCGAGTGCCTGAATGGTTTCGCCGGCCATCCAGGTCGCCTTTTCGGCCGAGTAGAGGATCGCGCCGGCGGCATCCTTGCGCAGCGAGCGCGCATGGTCGGTGCGGTCGCAGGCCTGCCCGAGCGCATACACGTAGGCACGCGTCGCCATCCAGGTGGAGTACATGTCTGCGATCTTGCCCTGCATGAGCTGGAACTCGCCGATCGGCGTATCGAACTGTTTGCGTTCGTGCAGGTAGGGCACGGTCACGTCCATGCACGCCGCCATGATGCCCAGCGGACCGCCGCAGAGCACGGCCCGCTCGTAGTCGAGCCCGCTCATCAGCACCTTGACACCACCGCCGACTTGCCCGAGGACGTTCTCTTCGGGCACCTCGACGTCGTCGAAAAAGAGTGGATAAGTGTTCGAGCCGCGCATGCCGAGTTTGTCGAGGTGGGAGCCGGCACTGAAGCCCGCCATGTCCTTTTCGATGATGAAGGCGGTCACGCCCTTGGGGCCGGCCGCGATGTCGGTCTTGGCGTAAACCACCAGCGTGTCGGCATCGCCGCCATTGGTGATCCACATCTTGGCGCCGTTGAGCACATAGCGGTCGCCCTTCTTGTCGGCGCGCAACTTCATGCTCACCACGTCCGAACCGGCATTGGGTTCGCTCATCGCCAGCGCGCCGACATGTTCGCCGGAGATCAGCTTGGGCAGGTATTTCTCTTTTTGCGCGTCGTTGCCGTTGCGGCGGATCTGATTCACGCACAGGTTGGAATGTGCACCGTAGGACAGCCCGACCGAAGCGGACGCGCGCGAAACCTCTTCGAGCGCGATGATGTGCGCCAGATAACCCATCTCGGAGCCGCCATATTGCTCCTCGACAGTCATGCCATGCAGACCGAGGTCGCCCAGCTTCTTCCACAGGTCGGCGGGAAACTCGTTGTCGACGTCGATCTGCGCGGCGCGCGGCGCGATCTCGTCGCCGGCGAACGCCCGCACGGTATCGCGCAGCATCTCGATGGTCTCGCCCAGATGGAAGTCAAGACTCGGAATATTCATTAAATGTCTCCTCGGATTGAGCGTGCCGTCACGCGACGCCCTTGCCATGCATGGTCATGAGTGTTTGTTGCATTGTGGCACAGTGAATTCGTGCTGCTTGATCCTCAACATAGACGTCTGCGCGCGAGACCACCAGGTTGCGTCCGGCGCGCACCACATGGCCTTCGGCGACAAGCCGGTCGCCTTTGGCGGGCGCCATGAGATTGACCTTGTACTCGACAGTCAGCACGCCAGCATCGGACGGCATCAGCGTAAAGGCCGCAAAGCCACCGGCGTTGTCGGCCAGCGTACCGATGATGCCGCCGTGAAAGAATCCGTCATGCTGCGCCAGTTCCTTGCGATACGGTAGTTCGATCGCACACGCGCCCGGCGCCACAAGCATCAGGCGCGCGCCGATGAAGGCCATCAGCGGTTGCGCATCGAAGCTGCGCTGCACGCGCGCCTCGAAATCGGGATCTCGCACCTGCCAGTCGGTGGCTTTCGTCATGGGGTGTATCGCCCTTAGCTGTAGTGTATAGCCGCTGTCTATTCGCCGATGCGAACTTGACGTTGACGTAAACGTAAATTAAAATACCCTAGAAAATCAAGTGTTCTTTTTATTCTTGCTTCTCGCGAACATGCTCACGCAGGAGCTTTGTGCACTGGCGCTCGAGCATGTCTATTTCGCCAAGCACGACTTCGATGTCTTCGAGCTGCTGCGCCAGCGCCGCGCGCCGCTCGGCGAGCAGCGTGAGAAAGCGTTTCAGCTGCGGCGCGTTGTTCGCGCCACCGTACATGTCGAGGATTTGCCGGATTTCGGCCAGCGAGAGGCCGAGCCGCTTGCCACGCAGGGCGAGTTTGAGACGCGTGCGATCGGCACGCGAATACACCCGCGTGCGCCCGGCGCGTGACGGGGTGAGCAGTCCCTGGTCTTCATAAAAGCGGATGGCGCGCGGCGTGATGGCGAATTCGCGGGCGAGATCGGTGATCGTGTAGGTCGGTTCGCTGTGCATAGATGTTGGCGTCTGGCAGCGTTCGCCTTGCCGTCTGTAGTGAATTGATTTTATGGATTTTTTGTGTTTTTCTGTGCGCCGAGTTAAACAGATTTCCGCCATCGAGGCAATGCGCGTACGCATCGGAGAGCCCCACAGTGACAGCATCGTCCGCACTCGAATACCCATTTGAAAGCGCGCCCGCCACGGGTGACTGGCGGACCGTCGCGCCCGGTGTGCATTGGCTGCGAATGCCGCTGCCGTTCGCGCTGGACCACATCAACCTGTGGGTGCTCGACGACGGCGACGCGCTCACCCTCGTCGATAGCGGTTTCGGCCTGCCGGAGATCCAGGCGGCATGGGAGGCGATTCTCACGCGTTTCGACAAACCCGTGGCGCGCATATTCGTCACCCACTGCCACCCCGATCATCTTGGCCTCGCCCACTGGCTGGCCGAGCGCACCGGCGCGCCGATCAGCATGACGCAGGGCGAGTTCCTCGGCGGTCATGCGCTGTGGCATCAGTTGCCCGGCTACGGTGTCGCCGACATGCTTGCCCAGTTTCGCCGCCACGGCCTCGACGAGGCACGCCTCGAGGCGCTCGAAGCGCGGGGGAACGGCTACCGCCGAGGCGTACCGGCACTGCCGCGCGCCTATCAGCGAGTCATCGACGGTGATTCGATTGATCTCGGCGGACGTTCATGGCAGGTGATCGCCGGCTACGGCCACGCGCCGGAGCACGCCGCACTGCACTGCGCCGAACTCGACATCCTGATTTCCGGCGACATGCTGCTGCCACGCATTTCCACCAATATCAGTGTATTCGCGGCCACGCCGCACGACGATCCGCTGCAGCGGTTTATCGATTCGATCCGCCGCTTCAAGGCCTTGCCCGACTCAACGCTCGTGCTACCATCACACGGCATGCCCTTCAAAGGCATCGGTACGCGCGTCGACGAGCTTATTGACCATCATCGCGAACGTTGCGATGCGCTTCTGGCGGCCTGCAATTCGCCGGCAACGGCGGGTGAATTGCTGCCGACGCTCTTCCCGCGCGAGCTTGACACGCACCAGGTCATGTTCGCGATGGGAGAGGCCATCGCCCATCTCAACCATCTTGTGCGCCAGGGCCGGCTGCGCGAGATAAACAGCGGCGAGAACGTGCGTTACGTTTCAACCGCTCGACCCTTTCAGTGAGGAACCGACGACAATGGCACCATCGAAAATCGAACAGGCTATCGCCGAATTGCCAGATCCCAACGAGATCGCCAAGACCTACGCCGAGGTCGCGCAACGTTCGTCGGGGCTGATCAGTGACCACATCCATCGGCAACTCAAGAAAGGTGTTTCCACCCCTGCCGACGAGCTGGGCATTGCGCAGGCCTTCATGGACATGATGGCCAAGCTGCTGTCGAACCCCTACAAGCTGGCGCAAGCGCAGATGAATCTGGTGTGGGATTACTTCTCGCTGTGGCAGCACTCCATGCTGCGCGCCGTCGGCATGCACAGCACGCCGATCGCCTCGCCTGAAACCGGTGACAAGCGTTTCAAGGATGACCAGTGGCAGGAGCATTTCCTCTTCGACTATGTCAAGCAGTCCTACCTGATCACCGCGCGCCACATTCACGACACCGTGTCCTGCGTCGAGGGGCTCGACGACCAGACGCAGAAAAAGGTCAATTTCTACACGCGCCAGTACGTAGACGCGCTGAGTCCGTCGAACTTCGCCATGACCAACCCGGAAGTATTCCGCGAAACCGTCAAGAGCCACGGCCAGAACCTCGTCAAGGGCCTCAACAATCTGCTGCGCGATATCGAAGACGGCGGCGGCAACCTGCGCGTCAAGATGACCGACACCACGGCCTTCGAGCTGGGCAAGAACGTCGCCACCACACCGGGCAAAGTGGTGTTCGAAAACGAGATGATGCAGCTCCTGCAATACACACCGACCACCGACAAGGTACTCAAGCGCCCCTTGCTGATCGTGCCGCCGTGGATCAACAAGTTCTACATTCTCGATCTGCGCGAGAAGAACTCGTACATCAAATGGGCGGTCGAGCAGGGTCACAGCGTATTCGTCATCTCGTGGGTCAATCCCGACGAGCGGCTGGCCGAAAAGAGTTTCGATGCGTACGTGCTCGACGGCGTGATCGCCGCACTGGACGCGATTCAGGAACAGACCGGCGAGAAGGAAGTGAATGCCGCCGGCTACTGCCTGGGCGGCACCCTGCTTGCCACGACACTCGCATACCTGGCTGCCAAGCGGCGCAAACGCATCGCCAGCGCGACCTTCTTCACCACGATGACCGATTTCTCCGAACCGGGTGAGTTGGGCGTCTTCATCGACGAGGGGCAGATCTCGAGCCTCGAGAAAAAGATGTTCGAACGCGGTTATCTCGAAGGCGCCGAGATGGCGGGCACCTTCAACATGCTGCGCGCCAACGACCTGATCTGGTCGTTCGTGGTGAACAACTACCTCATGGGCAAGGACCCCTTCCCATTCGACCTGCTGTACTGGAATTCCGATTCCACGCGCATGCCGGCCACCATGCACAGCTTCTACCTGCGCAACATGTACATGGAAAATCGCCTGGTCGAGCCGGGCGGCGTCGAAATCGACGGTACGCCGATCGACCTCGGCAAGATCAAGGTGCCGTGCTACTTCATTTCGACCATCGAAGATCATATCGCACCGTGGAAGAGCACCTACATCGGCGCGCGCACGTTCGGCGGCCCGGTGCGTTTTGTGCTCGGCGGGTCGGGCCATATCGCAGGCATCGTCAATCCGCCGGCGGCCAACAAGTATGGCTACTGGGTGAATCAGTCGGGCGACATGCCAGAGGACGTGGAAGAATGGTTCGAGGCGGCCGAACAGCAGGCGGGGTCGTGGTGGACTGACTGGCAGGCCTGGGTCACAAGCCACAACAACACGCAGGTGCCGGCACGCGACCCGGCCAAAGGCACGCTCAAGGCAATTGAAGATGCGCCGGGCCGCTACGTGAAGGCGCGCGTAGACGCAGCGCCGAAGCAGGTCGCCTGACCTGCAACGGTCGGCACCGTAGTATAAAAGGGGCCGCTTGGCCCCTTTTGCATGGCGGCGCGGGTAGCAGCCCGCCGCTCGGACCCAGGCTTTCGGCCCGCACCCCGTGATCCCGGTCGTACTCGACACCAATACCGTGATGGCACTCTGGTTCTTCGAGGATCCGGCACTCGCACCCTTGCGCGCCTGGATTGCCGGAGGGCGCGCCGCACTGCTGGGTCGCGACGACGCCCTCGAAGAGCTGCGCCGCGTGCTCGCCTATCAGCAGTTCGGTTGCCCGCCGGCGCGCCAGCAGGCACTGCTCGACGATTATCGCGGCCGGCTGACGCGCGTCCGCGCCGATCCGTCGCTCGGCGAACTGCCACGGTGCCGCGACCAGGATGACCAGAAGTTCCTCGAGATCGCCCGCGACGGCGCCGCACGCTGGCTACTGACACGCGACAAGGCGCTGCTGCGTCTCAATCGGCACCGCCTGTTGCGCGATCGCTTCAGCGTGCTCACGCCGGAACGCTGGCAGCGCGAAGCGCTGCCGGACATGTAGGCGGCGCGTTCAACCCGGAAGCCGCACACCGGGACGCGTCCAGCTGCGAATTCAAGGTTCAATCGTTCGCGGCGAGTGCGCGCCGAAACTGCGCCAGACGCGCCAAGCCCTTGATCGCCCGGCTGCCATACCAGGAAGTCCATTCCCCGTCGATCAGATGGACCGGGCCATCGCACAGGCCGCGCACCTCCTCGACATGTTTGTCGCGAAAACGGTAGGGTTCGGTCGACAACAGCACCCGATCGACATGGGGGAGCCACGACGCATCCCATTCGAACGCTGGATAGCGCGGCTCGCGCTGCACCGGCACGGTCATCCAACCGACCGTGGCCAGCGTGGCGGAAATATAGGTGGCTGGCGACACCGTCATCCAGGGTGCGCGCCAGATGAGATACAGCACGTTTTCCGGTGGCAAGGCTTCGCCAGCCGCGCGTGCCGCCTGCATTGCGGCGTCGAACCGTGTGACCATGTCTTGAGCCTCTGCGGGGCGACTGAAGACATGGCCGAGCAATCGGTACAGACCGCGATTGTCCTCGGGCGCGCAGGGGTGGGTGACGATCACATGCGGCACGAACTTCGCCAGGGCATCGGCCACCGCTTTCGGATTCTCGTCGATATTGACGATCACATGGGTGGGCGACAGCGCCCGTATCGCATCGAGCTTGACATCCTTCGTGCCACCGATCTTGGGAACGGCGCGCAAGGCTGCCCGCGGATGAATGCAGAATCCGGTTCGACCGACCAGCTGCGCACCAAGCCCGAGATCACAGACAAGCTCGGTAATCGACGGCACCAGCGAGACAATGCGCGCCGAGCCCCGAAACGCTGCATGCTGCTGGCCCAGGGCGTCGACGCAGGTCTCGCCATCGCTCACGCCGTCGCCACTTTTCCTTGCTTGCGCAAGCGGATTCGCTGCAAGACGATGATGAGTCCAAGCACCAGCAGCGCGGGAATATAGAACACCTCCTTCGACATGCGCTCGGCGTCAAGCTCGACACGTTGGATCACCACTGGCGTGTCGGCGTAGAAGTCGAACATCTGGAACTTTGTGAAATAGGGGGTGCCCGCAAGCGGCTCGTCGATGGCCGTAGTTTCCGGTGGCGCGTCGGGGTTGTCGGCAAGCAGGATGCCGGCGCGTTGCAGCCGCTCCTCGCCTGCGCCGGCTGCACCCATCGGCACGACCAGGGTCAGCGATGCAATCTTGTCCGGACGGTCGAAATCCGGTCCTGCGATGACCATGCGCAACTGCCCGTCCGGCGGCGCCTCCCCGGCCAGCGACTGCACCTCGGCACCGGGCCGATGCACGAACGGCTCCTCGACCTGGTCCAGCCAGTAGCCGGGGCGGAACAGCGTGAACGCGACGAGCAGCAACGCGACCGATTCGTACCATCGATTCCGCACAAAGAAGAACTGCTGTGTCGCTGCAGCGAACAACAGCATGGCGATGACGGCAATGATGAAAACAAAGATAGCGCGCCCCACCGTCACATCGATGAGCAGCAGCTCGGTATTGAAGATGAACAGGAAGGGCAGCAGGGCGGTGCGGATATCGTAGGCAAAACCCTGCAGGCCGGTCTTGATCGGATCGCCGCCGGAAATGGCGGCGGCCGCGAAAGCAGCCACGCCGACCGGCGGCGTGTCGTCGGCGAGGATGCCGAAGTAGAACACGAACATGTGCACCGCGATGAGCGGCACCACCAGTCCGGTCTGCGCGCCGACCGATACGATCACCGGCGCCATCAACGAGGACACGACAATGTAATTGGCGGTGGTCGGCAAGCCCATGCCAAGAATCAGGCTCATCACAGCCACCAAGATCAACATGATCATGACGTTGTCGCCAGCCAGCATTTCGACGAATTCGCCGACAATCTGGTGCGCACCCGTGAGCGACACGGTACCGATGATGATGCCGGCAACGGCGGTGGCCACCCCGATCGGAATCATGTTGCGCGCGCCGGAAATCATGCCTTCGTAGATGGCGACGATACCGCTACGGAGCAGGCCGGCGTGAACATGCTCGCCCCTAAAAATCGCCTTGAAAAAATCCTGGGTAAATACGACGAACAACATACCAACCGAGGCCCAGAAGGCCGACAACGCCGGCGACAGGCGTTCGATCAGAATCGCCCATAACATCACGATGATCGGCAGTACGTAGTACAGCCCCGTCGGCGCCACGGTATCGACACGCGGCAGCACCGTCAGCGTTTCCGGGTCAACGTGTTCGAGATCGGGGCGCTTTGCCGCAATGCGCACGAGGATCAGGTACAACACGAGAAAGATCGCCGAGCCGGCCCATACCGTCATACCGGGCATGGCGCTGGCGACGGCACCGAGCACGTAATAGACAACCGCGCCGAGCGCACCCATGGCAACGAAGCCGCCGAGAAATCCGATGAGCTTCTGCATCAGGCTCAGCCGGGCCGACGGCCGCTCCAGGCCGCTCAGGCCCGCCTTCATGGCTTCGAGGTGCACGATGTAGAACAGCGCAATATAGGACGCCAGCGCCGGAACGATCGCATGGCGGATCACATCGGTATAGGCAATGCCGGTGAATTCGGCGATCAGGAAGGCCGCCGCGCCCATCACCGGCGGCGTGAGCTGGCCGTTGGTCGACGACGCCACCTCGACCGCGCCCGCCTTCTCCTTGGTGAATCCCGTCTTGTGCATCAACGGAATGGTGAAGGTGCCCGTGGTGACCACGTTGGCGATCGACGAGCCCGAATACAGCCCGCTCAGACCCGAGGCCACGACCGCCGCCTTGGCGGGCCCGCCGCGAAGGTGACCGAGCAAAGCGAGCGCCAGCTGTATGAAATAGTTGCCCGCGCCGGCGCGTTCAAGCAGGGCGCCGAACAGCACGAACAGGAAGATCATCGACGCCGACACCCCGAGGGCGACCCCGAACACCCCTTCGGTCTGCATCCAGAAGTGCCACATGGCCTTGCCGAACGAAGCGCCCTTCCACTGAATCACTTCGGGCAAAAAATCGTAGTGGCCGAAGAAGACATAGAACATGAACACCGAAGCCACCAACAGCAAGGGCAGGCCCAGCGAGCGGTACACGGCAATGCCCAGGGACAGGATGCCGAGTGCGGAAAACATCAGATCGCTCGTCGTCGGCAAGCCGGCCCGGTTGGCGATATCGTCCTTGAACACCATCAGGTAGAGGCAGCTGGAGACCCCGATAATCAGCAATGCCCAGTCGTACCAAGGAATCCGGTCACGTGGCGAACGCTTGAACAGGGGAAAGGCGAGCGCACACAGTGCGAGCGCAAACGCGAGGTGAATCTGACGCGCCTCCTGGTTGTTGAACACCAGGTTGACGCCGAGGTTTTCGGCAATCCAGAACGGGACGCCAGAGGCGATGTAGAGCTGAAATACGGACCAGGTGAATGCCAGTGCGCCAATGAACTTGCCAACCGCACCCGCGGGATGGCGGGCACCGGAATCGAGTTCGGCGACCATCTCCTCGAGTTCTTCGGCTTTTGATTTCTTGTGATCGCTCACGGCCATCCTCCTGCCCTCTTCGGGGCGTCGTCGCGCAGAGAAAACAAAAATGGGGCGACGACCTCTTCAGCCGACGCCCCATTCTGGCAGGCTGAATCGTGCGATCCAGCGCTACCCGGTGTGCCGGATTACTTGATCCAGCCACGCTCCTTGTAATACTTCTCTGCGCCCGGATGCAACGGTGCCGAAATGCCCTGCGTCACCATTTCCTGTTCGCTCAGATTGGCGAAGGCCGGGTGAAGCTTGCGGAAGTCGGAAAAGTTGTCGAACGTCGCCTTGACCACGGTATACACGACATCGTCGGCGACATCGGCCGAAGACACGAAGGTAGCGGCGACACCAAAGGTCTCGACGTCTTTGTCGTTCCCCGGATACATGCCACCCGGAACGATCGCCTTGCGATAGAAGGGATTGTCGGCAACCAGCTTGTCGATCGGTTCGCCGGTGACCGGCACGAGATCGAGATCACAGGTCGTCGTCGCTTCGGTAATGGCCGCCGCGGGGTGGCCCACCGTGTAGATCATGGCGTCGATCTTGCCGTCGCAGATCGACTGTGCCATTTCCGAACCCTTGAGTTCGGCCGCCACACTGAAATCATCCATCTTCATGCCATAGGCTTCCATCACCACTTCCATGGTGGCGCGCTGACCCGAGCCGGGGTTTCCGACATTGACCTTCTTGCCTTTCAGGTCCTCGAATTTCTCGATTCCCGAGCCTTTGCGGGCCAGTAGCGTGAACGGTTCGGGATGGACCGAGAATACCGCCCGCAATTTCTCGAACTTGCCTTGGTCCGCGAACTGGGAGGTGCCGTTGTACGCGTGATACTGCCAGTCCGACTGCGCCACGCCGAATTCCAGTTCCCCGCCGCGCAGCGCGTTGATGTTATAGACCGAGCCGCCGGTCGATTCGGCCGAACAACGCATGCCATGCGTCTTGCGGTCTTTGTTGACGAGGCGGCAGATGGCACCCCCGGTGGGGTAATAGACGCCGGTGACGCCACCCGTACCGATCGAAATGAACTGCTGATCCGCGGCGATGGCAGCGGGTGCCACAGCTACCAGGGCACTCGACACCGCGACAATCGAAATAAGCTTCTTCATACAAGTCTCCACACATTTCTTAAGGCCCGTCACGCCTGATAAGGCGCGCGAACGGTGCGTACACTGTAGCGCAACCGCCGGTACTGGTGAAAATCTGTGCGACGAGTGTGTTAAAGCAGGTGACTTCGGGCGCTTGGCGCAAGCGCCCGCCGGTCAAGGACGGGCAGGTGCTTGAAAATGGGGTGCCGCGGCGACGGTTGGAACCGCCCACACGGCGGGTGCATGGCGTCAGACCAGCGACGGCCCGGCAACGATGTCGCAGGCTTCGGCACGCGTCACCGGCACGGCGGCGACCGCTTCCACATGATCGGCCAGCCAGGTAGCCAGTGTGACCGCGCCGCCTTTTCCGAACTCGACGATAAGGCAACCCGCGACACCGCTATCGGGCGTGGCCCCGCGGCTGTAGTTGACGACGCGCGCGCGTCCGCTCACCGCCCCGGGCACATCCATGCGTTCGAGATGGAAGTCGAAGGCTTCATGCGCATCGGGTGGTGTCGATGTCCACATCGAAAAGCCCTCCAGCGATAGATCACGTAGCGGCCGCACGACGCCCCCACATGCCAGCCGGAACAAGGCATGTCCGGCATGTGCCATGACAATGCGCTGACGCCCGCGCCGTTCGTTCGTGCCGCTCATGCTGTGCTCCCGTGCTCGCCAATGATTGATCAAGCCAATCAACGGCGACGATTGCGCCAACTTGACCACGCACCGCGCACGCCCGTGACATTTACAGCGGGAGTCCGCGCGGCTTGCGCCCGGCGTGCACGAACAGGCGGTCGAACAGCGCTCCGGGCAGCCATCCCATCACACGCGCCACGACACTCATCTGCCAGGGCACCACCGCATGGCGACGCCCACGGGCGATGAGGCGTGCGATGCGCGCGGCAGCGTCATCGGCGGAAAGGCGAAACGGCATCGGGTAGGGATTGACTTCAGTCATCGGCGTTTCGATATAGCCGGGGGCGAGCGTCACGACCTTGACGCCGGTGCCATGCAACTCAACGCGCAGACTTTCCAGATAGCAGCGCAGCGCCGCCTTCGAGGCACTATAGGCGCCGGCACCGGGCAGGCCGCGCACGCCGGCAACCGACCCGATGCCCACCAGCGTGCCACTGCCACGTTCGCGCATCGGCACCACAAAGGGCTGGAAGGTGTGGCAAACACCCAGCACGTTGGTGTGCAGGATGCGCGCAAAGACATCGGCGTCTTCGGCGTATTCGGTCAGGTTGCCGGTCGAAACGCCGGCATTCCCAATGACGATATCGGGCACACCGAAGCGACCGACGAAACGGGCGGCCACATCGCGCATGGCTTCTGCGTCGGCGACATCGGCGGCACAGGCCAGTGTTTCGCCGGGCAGCTCTGCGCACAGCGCATCGAGACTGCTTTGGCGGCGCCCGGTGAGGCCGAGTTGCGCACCGCCCGCCGCATAGTGCCGGGCCAGCGCCGCGCCCAGGCCGCTCGAAGCGCCGGTAATGAAAACGCGCCGTGGCCGGCTGGCGGCGTCACGGCGCGCATCGCTCGTCAAGCGCGGTCAGCCCGTCGACTTGCCCTGACGGGCCTTGGCGATCAACTCGTCGGCCACTTTGAGGGCGTTTTCATGGCTGCCAGCCTGTGAGGCAGAAGTCACCCAGGCGCCGTCGATCGCCAGCGTCGGCACGCCATTGATCTTGTAGGCGCGCGCCACCTGGTCCGCACGTTGCAGCTTGCCCTCGACGCCAAATGACTTATAGGCATCCATGAATGCCTTGGCATCCACGCCGTTTGCGGCCACCCAGTCGCTCACCCCCTGCTCGGTGGTCAGCGGCACGCGCTCTTCCTGAAACGCGGCAAACACCTTGGAATGCAGTGTGTCGAGCACGCCCGCTGCCTCGGCCGCGTAGTAGAAACGCGCCAGTTGTTTGAGATCAGGATTACTCCAGATCACCGGGACGCGCAGGAACGAAACATCGTCGGGCAAACCTTCGAGCCAATGCTCGAGCAGCGGATCGAAGTCGCGGCAGTGTGGGCAGCCATAGTGGAAAAACTCGATCACTTCGACCTTGCCGGGCTCGCCGGTCGGCTGTTGTGGCGAGACTGGCGAAAAAGTCGGCTTCTGGGCAAAGGCCGGCGCACCGATGACCGAGGCACCCGCCATGGCGGCCAATTGGAAAAGGGCGAGACGTCGATTCATGAGTTGAATTGTCCTTGTTGATTAACGATGCTCTGACTCTGGACCGTCAGCCGGGTTCCGTATCGGGAAGTCACGGCCGCACGCGCACCAGCGCCACGTCGATGCCGGCGCGCGCCAACTCGGCACGCATGGCATTCATGTCTTCAACGCGCGCATATGGCCCCAGGCGGACACGATGTACGGTGCCCTTGGTGGCCGACTCACCGCGCTGCACGGCCGCCTCGATGCCCATCAGCGCGAGCCGCGCCTTGAGATTATCGGCTTCGGTCGGATCCTCGAACGCGCCCACCTGCAGATAGAGCCGTTCATCGGTGACGCCCGCGGGGCGTTGCGCGGCCGCGGCCGGAATGTCGGCCGCGCCGTCGCCCTCGGGCAGTATCTTGTAGAAATCGAATTGCGGCTTTTCCACCGGCTGGCCGCCCGGCTTGCCCGGCAGGGTGCGCGGGGCGAGCGCGGATTCGCCGTCGGTGCTCTGCGACGCGGCGCCGTTATCGGCAAACGGGTTGGCGCGGGTCAGATACCACGCCACGCCGGCGGCGAACACCGCCCCTAGCATGAGGCCGATGATGATGCCGACAAATACCCCGCCGCCACTGCGTTTTTGCATTGGCTTGTTGCTTTTCCGTCTGCCGCTCACACCTGTTCTTCCTGTCATTCGTTACATCGATACCGGCGCCGAGACGCCGAGCAGGGCCAGACCGTTGGCCAGCGTGCTGCGCACC
>CBDULG010000036.1:0-15725 GCA_965367985.1 uncultured Rhodocyclaceae bacterium | reverse complement strand
GGGCTCAAGGTCGAAATCGTCGCCGAGGCGGCCCGCAACGCGACCGTCGCGCAGATCGTGCGCGCGGCCGACCGGCGCTGTCGTGCGAGCCTCGAAGACGCGGTACGCACCGCGCGGCGGCGTGCCGGGCACCCGGAGGACGAGGCCACCGTCGCCGGTATCGTGGAAGTCTTTTCGGCCATGTTCAGCGGCTTGATGCTGCGCAGCATCCGCAACCCCGAACTCGACCGCGAAACGGTCACCGCGCTGTTCAAGACGGCGATAGAGGCCTTGCTCGACGCGCGGGCCGGGTGAGACGGCGGCACGGCTTGCGCAACGAAAAAGGCGCCTCGCGGCGCCAGTGAGTGAGAACAGCCGGAGACGGATCTACAGGCAGATGTTGGCGCCCAGGTGTTCCGTCAGTTGGGGTACGGAGGTCTTGGTGTAGTCCTTTTCGACGCGGTCGATCACCAGCTTGGTGGTCGGGCCATCGAGTTCGTTGTTGAGCATGCCCATGAAGCCCGGTGGGGCAACTAGAATGGCGCGTTCGAAGGCCTGCTTGTTGCGCCCCTGGTAGAACTCCTGCGCCAGTTCCTGCGCGAATGCGCGGGCGGCCTGTTCCTTGGGTTGCGTTGGTGACTCATAACCGCTGCCGGGAGAGCCCTGAATGCTGCCCGGTCGATCGGTGACGAGGTCCTTGTTTTTCTGCCGGCTCTCCGGGTGATTCAACTCCTTGAGCAGCTCGAGCCCCTTGTTGGGACCGCTGTTCGAGTAAAGCCTGGCGAGGCTGGCATTCGCAACGAGGATCCAGGTTGTGGCCATTTGATTTCCTCCGTGAAGAGATCTGAGAGGCTGCCGGCGGTGAGTCGCCTTTACCATCGGCTCGGGCGCGACCGGCAGTGCTTCCACTTTAGGCCGGCCGGAAGAAAGGATCAAACGCATGCAATGACGCGCTGAGCGCCATCGCGTCGCGACGCGCTCATGCTGCGGCTTCCAGTGCTTGACGACCGCTCGTCAGCCGATGCATGGCGCGGCGGTCGGCGGCCTCGACGGTGGACACGCCTTCACTGTCGGAAAACACGAACAATTCCATGAGGGTGTCAAAGATGTGCGCCACGCGCCGCGCCGTCTCGCCATGCAGGTCGAGATACTCGAGCCCCACGCGGATGATGCCGCCTGCGTTGATGGCGTAATCTGGCGCGTAAAGAATGCGCCGCACGCGCAAGGTGGTGGCGAGGTCGTCGGTGGCAAGCTGGTTGTTGGCCGATCCCGCGACGATCGCGACGTTCAGCCGTGGCAAGGTCTGCGGGTTGATGACTGCACCCAAAGCGCAGGGCGCGAAGACGTCGGCGGCGACGTCGAAGATGGCGTCCGGCGCGACCACCGCGGCGCCGGTTTCAGCGGCGACCGCTTGGCAGCGTGACGGGCTGAGGTCGGTTACGCTCAAGCGCGCACCCGCCGCGTGCAACACGGTGCACAGCGCACTTCCGACATGACCCAGTCCCTGCACGGCTACATGAACGCCCTTGAGCGAATCAGCGCCGAGGCGGTATTTGACTGCCGCGCGCATGCCGTGCATGACACCCTGGGCCGTCCACGGCGAGGGGTCGCCGTCGTCGCCGTCGCGATCGAAACCGACCACGTAACGTGTCGTGCGGGCGATCTGCGCCATGTCCGCCGGGCTGGTGCCGACATCTTCCGCGGTAATGTAGCGTCCGCCGAGGTGACCGATGGCCCGCCCCAGCGCGTGCAGCAATTCCGGCGTCTTGAGGCGCCGCGGATCACCCACGACGACGCATTTGCCACCACCCAGTGGCAAGCCGGCGAGCGCCGATTTGTAAGTCATGCCGCGGGACAGGCGCAGCACGTCGGTGAGCGCCGCGGCGTCGTTTTCATAGGGAAAGAAGCGGCATCCGCCCAGCGCCGGGCCGAGCGTTGTGTCGTGTATTGCGATGATGGCCTTCAGGCCGGTCGCCGCATCGTGCGCAAAATCGACCTGCTCGTGCGAATCGAAATCGGCGGCATCAAACACAGGCATGGATGGCTCCCTCGCACGACCGGGTAATCAGCGTGCTTTCGGCCGACAGCGATTGTGTCGCTGCTCATTCTCAATCTAGCTGCTGGTGCCGGAAGTTTCCAGTTTTCGTCTGTGTCGCCGTGTCAACTCAAAAGTGCGCTGCGCGCCGCGCCGGGTCAGGCGTCGCAATCAGAAAATTCCCATCGCCAGCCCTTCGGCCATCGCGGCACCGAGCGCCTCGCACGCCTCGAGGTCTTCCGCGGTGATCTCGCCACGCGCGATGTGCGCCTCGGCGACGGAGCGCCAGCCATAGCCGTTGGCAATGCGTCCGATCTCGCGTTCCGCATTGGTGCCGTCGTTGCCCGCGCTGATGAACACGGCATAGGGCAGGCCGGTCAACTTGCCTTCGAGCGGATAGTAGGTGCGATCAAAAAAATCTTTCAGCGCGCCCGACATGTAGCCGAAATTCTCCGGCGTGCCGAGCAGCAGGCCGTCGCAATCGCCCAGATCGTCCACGCCGGCGTCGAACGCTCGGAGGCATTTCACGTCGACCGTTCCGGCACCCCGCGCACCCTTGAGCACCGCTTCGGCGAGACGCCCGGTGTTGCCGCTTTGCGTGTGGTAGACGATCAGCAGACGCTTCAATTCGGAATCCTGTCTCATCGCATGCTGTGAGTCACTGCAGCGCTCAGGGTTCAAGCGCGGCGGCACCTTGCGCGGTGTCGACCTCGTAGAGCAGCGCCATCTGCGCATACACCTCGGGATAGCTTGCGCGCAGCGACAGCGGTGTTTCAAAAAAGGCTTCACTGGCCACGGCGAAAAACTCCGCGGGGTGGGTGCTGGCGTACGGGTCGAGCATGGTCGGCAGGCCGCGGTCGACATGGCGGCACAACGACGCATAGGCCGCGCTGAAAACGCGCGCCCATTGTTCGCGCGACATGCTCGCGCGCAGCGGCGGAAAACCGTCGGCGGCGCCATTGCTCATGTCAAGCGCATGAGCAAACTCGTGTATGACCACGTTGGTTCCTGCACCCGCGTGCTGTGGTTGCCACGAAATGATCACCGGGCCGCCTTGCCAGGCTTCGCCCAAATGGGTTTCGGCGGTCGCGTGCACCACGCCCGCGTCATCGCGCACTTCGCGCTCGACGAGAAAGTCGCCCGGGTAGACCACCACGCCGACCCAGTCGCGGTAATGCGACAAACCCAGATTGAGTACCGGCAGGCAGGCTTGCAGGGCGATCGACAGCAGAATCTCGTCGCTCAGTTCAAATTCGTCGGCGCCGTGGAATTCCTTCTGCGCGAGAAAAGCCAGTGCCATCGTGCGCAGCCGCGGGCGCGCCTCCGCGGGCAGGAAGTCGAGAAACGGCAATGCCTGCTCGACGCGCTTCCAGGTCGCGTCTGGAAGGTCTTGCGGCGTATGTGCCGGGGTACCGGAGAGCCAACGCTGCAAGCGCGCGAGGAGATTCATGCGGCGACCTTCGGCGAGCGCGTGGTCAGCCAGATGCCGCACAGGATCGCGGCAATGCCCGCGGCATGAAACGCGCCGGGCAGCTCGTCGAGAAAGATCACCGACAGCACGGTGCCGAAGACCGGCATGAGGTGAAGAAACAAGGCGCCTTGACCCGGCCCCACGAGCGCGACGCCACGGTTATAGAAAACGTAGCCGAGCAGGCCGGGGAAGATCGCGGTGTAGGCGATGCCGGCGACGCTGCCGGTGTTGAGCGCAATGCCGCGTCCTTGCATGAGTTCCCACGTCCACGCCGGCGCCAGCAGAATGATGCCGACGAGGATCATGGCGGCGAGCAGCAGCATCGGGTCGACGCCTTTCGGGCGCCAGTGCAGTCCGACCGTGTACAGCCCCCAGTCGAGTACCGCCACCAGCATCCACAAGTCGCCGGGATTGAGTCTCAGTTCGAGCAGGCTGGCGGGATTGCCGCGCGATATGATGACCAGTACGCCGGCCAGCGAAACCAGGACGCCAACGATTTCGAGCCGATGCAGTGGCCGGCGCAATAGCAGCCAGGCGAGCAGCATGGTCGCCACCGGTATGAGCGAGTTGAGCATGGTGGCGTTGATCGCCGTGGTGTGCTGCAGCGCCAGATATGCGAAGGTGTTGTAGCCACCAACGCCCAGCGCGCCGAGCAGCACCACCGGCACGATGTTGCGGCGCAACGCAGGCCATTGCGTGCGCAAATGTGGCAGCGCGATGGGAAGCAGGATGAGCAGGGCGAGCGTCCAGCGCCAGAAGGCCAGCCCGAGCGGCGGCACGTCCCCGCGGATGCCGCGCCCGACCACCATGTTGCCCGACCAGAACAGCGCCGTCAGGGCGAGCAGCAGATACGGATAGTCGAACAATCGGCGCATCGCGGTGTCACTCTCTGCGAATTGAAAAGGCGAAGCCACGACCCAAAAACTTCATCGCGAGACTATCATCAGTCGCGCCCTGAGCACGCATCGCAAGCCTTACCAACTGAATTCCTCTTCGCATGGTCTCTGTAGCACACGCCCTCTCCAAATCCGACCCCGGCGCAACAGCGCTGGAGCGCTTGTGTGCCGGTCTGGACACCGGCGGGCGCGGGCGCATCGAGCAAGCGCTGGCGCTGGTGACGGAGCGGTATGGTGACATCTGCCTCGGCACCGGCGAAGCCACCCTCGAGCACGCGCTGGGCATGGCGGAGATCGCCGCTTCGCTCAATCTCGACGTCGAGGCACGGCTCGCCGCCTTATGCTTTTCTCTGCATGAGTGCATGGACGACGCCACCGCGTATCTGGCAAAAAATCAGGGCGAGCCGGTCGCGCGGCTGGTCGGAGGCCTGTACCGGCTCAACGGCCTGCGCGTCGTCACGCGGCGCAGCGCCGACGCTTCGGCGCCCGAGTTGCGCGAACAAACCGAAACAATGCGCAAGATGCTGCTCGCGATGGTCGAAGATATCCGCGTCGTGCTGTTGCGTCTGGCATCGCGCACGCAGACGCTGCGCCATTGCGTGAAGGACGCCGGCGATGCGGCGCGCGACGTGGCGCGCGAGAGCCTTGACATCTATGCGCCGCTGGCCAACCGGCTGGGCGTCTGGCAACTCAAATGGGAACTCGAGGATTTATCGTTCCGCATTCTCGAACCCGATACGTACAAACACATCGCCAGTATGCTCGACGAGCGCCGCGTGGCGCGCGAGCACTTCATCGCCGAGGCAATCGCACGCCTGCGCCGCGATACCGCCGCGATGGGCATCGACGCCGAGGTGTACGGACGGCCTAAACACATCTACAGCATCTACAACAAGATGCGCAGCAAGAATGTCGATTTCGAGCAGGTGTATGACGTGCGCGCATTGCGTGTGCTGGTCGACAGCGTGGAAGATTGCTACGCCGTGCTCGGCATCGTTCACCAGATGTGGACGCCCATTCCCAGCGAATACGACGATTACATCCTCAAGCCCAAGGGCAACAACTACCAGTCGCTGCACACCGCGGTGATTGCCGACGACGGCCGTTCGCTCGAAGTGCAGATCCGCACGCGCGAAATGCACCAGCACGCCGAATTCGGTGTCGCTGCGCACTGGCGTTACAAGGAGGGCGCACGCGGCGACGGCGGCGGCTATGACGACAAAATCGCCTTGCTGCGCGACCTGCTGTCGTGGCGGGACGAGGTGCGCGACGCCGAGCACTGGGAGCAGAAAACCCGCGACGCGTCCTTCGACGACACCATCTACGTGATCACGCCGCAGGGCCGGGTGATCGACCTGCCGCGCGGTGCCACGCCGGTCGATTTCGCCTACGCGGTGCATTCCGAACTTGGCCACCGTTGCCGCGGCGCCAAAGTGGACGGCCAGCTCGTGCCGCTCAACACCCGGCTGCAAAGCGGGCAGACGGTCGAGGTCACGGTTGCCCGGGAAGGCGGGCCATCGCGCGACTGGCTCAACCCGCAGCTCGACTTCGTCACCACCACCCGCGCGCAGCGCAAGATCAAGCAATACTTCAGCCAGCAGGCGCTCGGCGAAGTGCTCGAGCGCGGCCGCGCCACCATCCACCGCGAACTGCAGCGCCTGGGACAGACGCAGATCAATATCGACGCGCTCGCCACGCGCATGCGTTTTGCCAATGCCGACGCGCTGTTCGCCGCCGCCGGCCGCGGCGAGGTCGGCCCGCGCGCCGTTCAGCTTGGCCTGCAGGACCCCGAGGCACGCAGTGGGGATGTCCCGCCCGACGAAGTCACGCTGGGGCGCAGCAAGGCCGGTGCGGGAGGAGACGACATCCTCGTCGTCGGTGTCGGCAAACTCATGACGTCGCTCGCGCGCTGCTGCAAACCGGCTCCGCCCGATCCGGTCGGAGGCTTCGTCACCAAGGGGCGCGGCATCTCGGTGCACCGCAGCGACTGCCGTGATTTCCAGCGCCTTGCCGCCCGTCATCCCGAACGCATCGTGCCCGCCACCTGGGGCGACGATGTCGACCTGCACGGCCATTGCTATCCCGTAGATATCATCGTCACCGCTGCCGACCGCCGCGGGCTGCTGCGCGACGTCACCGAAGTCCTGGCCCGTGAAAAACTCAGCGTCACCGCCGTCAACTCACTGAGCAGCAAAGAAATGGCGCGCATGCGCTTCACGGTCGAAGTGGGCAGCGCCGAACAGATTCAGCGCGCGCTGACGGTGGTGGGAAAAGTGGAGGGGGTGGTCGAGGCGCGTCGGGGGTGATTGGCGAAGGGCGCGCAGCTCGATTCGGCCCGTAAGCAGAGGCTGACCGGCTGACCGGTCGCGGCTGCCGCCTGCGCCCCGTACCAAGCGCAACGACACCACATTCGACCGCAATGTTCCATGCCGCGGCGGGCGGTGCGGCGATGGCGTTTGCGGACGCGTGACGATTTTGGCGGGCGCCCGTCGTGTCGCCATTGGACAACGAATGACTGGCAGGGGCGGGCCGTTTCGTCTAAATTACCAGTAGGGAGCTTTCGCTTTGCGGGCACGCCGCAGCGCGCCGAAAAAAAATAGCTAAATATTTCCTTTACTTGGCCGATGTATCTGTGACTGCGTCGAGGTGCGGCGCGTGACGCAATCCGAGTACGGAACGACCTGCTGACTTTCACGTGGATGTTGGAAGGATGGATCGAAGAAAATTTTTGCAGACTTTGGCGGTGGGTGCGGCCGCAGTGCACGCGCCCGGGGTGGGCGCGTCGCGCAAGCGCTTCGACGACGAGGCCATCAAGGACTACCTGTTCCGCATACGCAATCCGGATCAGCATCACGATGGCGACGTGTTTGCCGACGACCAGGTCAAGGCAACCCTCGAGAACGTCAACCGGCGATTGCTGGCGGTGCGTTCGGTGGTTGGTTTCGGTAACTTCAACGTGCTGAGCTTCGACGAAATGCTCGAGTACTCGCGTCGCTATCCGAAGATCGGCGAGTTCGACCGCAGTGAGCTCGACCTGCTCGAGTCGATCTTTTACGAGGATGCGTCGCGCTACGGTTTCTATGGTGAAAAGCCGCTCGGAAAGATTACCGAGCGCGTCGATCCACGCGAAGTGATCAAGATCCCTGGCACCGGCCACTATGTCTTTGCCGGCCAACCGCTCAAACTTTACGAGAAGGTGCTTAAACAAGTCGGTGGAAACCTGACACTGACCTCGGGCGTGCGCAGCGTGGTCAAGCAGATGCAGTTGTTCATCGCAAAAGCGGAGCGCTCCGACGGCAATCTGTCGCTGGCTTCACGTTCGCTTGCCCCTCCTGGTTATTCGTTCCACGGTATCGGCGACTTCGATGTCGGCATCCAGGGATGGGGGGCGCGCAACTTCACCAACGATTTCGCCACGACCGACGAGTTCAAAAAACTGCTCGATCTTGGTTATCTCGACATTCGCTATCCGGAAGACAATCGCCTTGGCGTGCGCTTCGAACCCTGGCACATCAAGGTAACCTGACATGCGAAGCCTGCTTCTGACTTTATTGCTCGGATTCTGCTCGGTGGCCTGGTCTGCCGACAGACTTGAATTCACCATCCACAAACTCGAGTCCGGTGTCGAGGGTCCGACGGTGCTGGTCGTTGGCGGAATCCAGGGCGACGAGCCCGGTGGCTTTCACGCCGCCTCGATGCTGGTGACGCATTATCGGGTGACCCGCGGCAATGTGTGGGTGGTGCCCAACCTGAACTTCGAGAGCATCATCGAGCGTTCCCGCGGCGTGAATGGCGACATGAACCGCAAGTTTGCAGACGTGCGCGAAAACGATCCGGATTACCAGGACGTGCAGCGAATCAAGGCGTTGATCCAGCACGAACAAGTGGACTTCATCTTCAACATGCACGACGGTAGCGGCTTCTATCGTGAAGAAGAGACGGACTGGTTGCACAGCCCCGATCGGTGGGGGCAGAGCATCGTGATCGACCAGGAGATGCTCGACAGCATGCGCTATTCGAATGTCGGTGAGCTGGCGCGCGCGACGATCGAAAAGGTCAATCAGCACCTGCTCGACGATGAGCATGTCTACCACGTGAAGAACACCCGTACCAGCGAAGGCAACGCCGAGATGGCCAAGACGCTGACTTACTTCGCGATCAATCGCGGCAAGGCGGCGGTCGGGCTGGAAGCGAGCAAGACGCTGTCGACCGCGCAGCGTGCCTACTATCACCTGAACGCGCTGGAATATTTCTTCGATACGCTGGGCGTCGGCGTCGTGCGCAACTTCGCCCTCGAACCAGAAATCGTACAGGCCAAGATCGACGAGAACATCCAGATCGCGTTCTACAAGAACAAGCTGATGCTCGATGTTGCCAATGCGCGCCCGCGAATCGATTACGTGCCGCTGCAAAAGGGCGCCGATCTTCAGTTCCGTCCGAGCAATCCGCTGATTGCAGTCAAGAAGAAGGGCCAGGGATATCGGGTCAACTACGGCAATCGTAATGTCACGTACTTGCAGCCGCAGTACTTTGACTACGATGACAGTCTCGAGTCGATCGCGATGGAAGTCGACGGCACGCTGCAGGATGTTTCGCTGGGTAGCCTGGTCGAGGTCAGGGACAGTTTTCGGGTGACCCCCGGGGCCGAGGATTACCGCGTCAATGTGATCGGCTGGTCGCGCAACGGCGTCGACAACGAGGCGGGAGAGCACATCAGGCGCGGTACGATTCCGGAACGCTTCTCCATTGACACGCCCGGTGAAATGTTCCGTGTCGAGGTGTATAAAAACGAACGTTTCAGCGGCATGGTGCTGGTGAGATTTGCCGGCGAAGCGGGCCAGGTCCTGGCGAGTGAAAACACGCCCCAAGCAGATCAGAGCCTCGACAGCATGGCGTCGCTGGCCGAATGGAAACTGGATCCGACGGGCAGGTAATCGGTCGCTACCATGCGCCGCTGAGAGGCCGCCAGGCATCTTAGCGGCGTAGATATCCGCCGGTCTTCAGGGTCGGATCGGAGTTTGACCCACCGCTTCCGCCCGCTTGGCCATGGGTCCGCGGGCACAGGTAAGGCCTGTCTCGCAACCGAGGTTGCCCAATGACGCAAGCCCTGCTGCTCATCGACATACAAAACGACTACTTTCCGGGCGGTGCCATGGAACTGGTGGGCAGCCCGTCCGCCGGCGTCAAGGCGGGCCAGCTTCTTCAGTCGTTTCGCGACAAATTAAAGCCGATCATTCACATTCAGCACATCTCGACGCGGCCCGGCGCGACCTTCTTTTTGCCCGATACGCCCGGTGTGCAAATCCACCAATGCGTCGCTCCGATCGAGGGCGAAACGGTCGTCCAGAAGCACTACCCGAACAGCTTTCGTGAAACCCCGCTGCTCGAAATCCTGCGCAGCGGCGATGTGACGCAGCTCGTCATCGCCGGCATGATGACGCAGATGTGCGTCGACTCGACGACGCGTGCCGCCGCAGACCTGGGGTTCAAGTGCGTTCTCGCAAGCGATGCCTGTGCAACCCGGGATCTCGAATTCGGCGGCGAGACCGTCTCCGCGGCAAGCGTGCAGGTGGCGTTTCTCGCTGCGCTGAATGGCCTGTTCGCAAGAGTCGTCAGCGTCGACGAGATCAATCACCCGTAAGCGCGACCCAGGTCGCATGACGCTGCGTTGTCAAAGGGCGCCGGGCGACGCCATGTGGCGCGCGGTAACTCACTTCGTTTCCGATTGCTGTTGGCGTGCACGGTGCGCGAAATTGGGGGCGTGAACGCCTGAGCACTCTACAATGAGGCTGGCGCCACGGTGCGCGTCCCGCAAGGAACGAAATGTCAATCGCACGCGTCGTTGCCCTGACCTCGCTCACCATGATCGCGTTCGCCGGCAATTCGGTGCTGTGCCGCATTGCGCTCAAGGACACCAGCATCGACGCGGCGAGCTTCACGACGATTCGGCTGATCTCCGGCGCGATCATGCTGTGGCTGATCGTGCAGATGCGAAGCGGCACACGCAGCGGTCGTGGAAACTGGTCGTCGGCACTTGCGCTGATCGTCTACGCCATCGCCTTTTCATATGCCTATGTAAGCCTGTCCACGGCAAGCGGCGCGCTGCTGCTGTTCGGTGCCGTGCAGGCGACGATGATTGGTTATGGCATCTGGACGGGCGAACGCCTTCGCAGGCTGCAATTGCTCGGCCTCTTGCTGGCGTTCGGCGGTCTCGTCGGCTTGTTCTTGCCGGGGCTGACGGCGCCGCCGCTGGTCGGTTCGCTGCTGATGCTTGGCGCCGGCGTGGCGTGGGGGGTCTATTCGCTGCGTGGCAAGGGCGCCGGTGACCCGACGCGCGTCACCGCGGGAAATTTCATGCGCGCCGTGCCGGTCACTGTGGCATTAAGCGTGTTCACGCTGGGCAGCGCGTCGGTGGGCGCGGCGGGATTCTGGTATGCGGTGGCCTCGGGCGCGCTGGCTTCCGGCATGGGGTATGCGCTCTGGTACACCGTGTTGCCCGCGCTCAAGGCGACCCACGCGGCAACCGTGCAACTGAGCGTGCCGGTGATTGCGGCCGTGGGGGGCGTGCTGTTTCTTGGCGAGCCAATCACCTTGCGCCTGACCCTCGCGTCCACGGCGATTCTCGGCGGGATTGCGCTGGTGATCCTGGAGCGGCGGCAGTAGGACGATTCAATTCGCGCCAAAGCGTTTTGCCGGGCGGATGCCGCGCGTCTTGGGCAGCGTGCGCCCGGCCCCTGGCGCTATGTGGACTTCTCGCTTGTCGCCTGCGCGGACGTCTCGGACGCAATTGTCGCTGCGTCGCGCCGTTTTTTCTGGCGGCGCATCACCCACGCGATGAGGGACAGCGCCGGAAGGAACATCCATTCGCTTGGCAGGCGGTCGGTGGGCACTTCGACAGCAACGATCCTGAAGCCGGCCTCGATGCCGAGCTTGGCGGCCTGGCTGTCGAAGGCGACTTCGGTGATGGCGAATCCCGCGTCGTCGGCGACCGTGCCGATGCCACTCTCTGCCAGCCGCCCGGCGGCGCTCGATGCCGGCGTGCCGATCGGCAGCAGAACGCCGCGCTCGACCTCGTCGTCTTCCAGCGTGGTGCCGCGCAGCAGGATGCGCATGCGGGCGTTGGCGGGCGCGTCAACGATCGCCGCTTCGGCGGCGTCACCGGTGAGTTGCCGGTAGGGCGCAATCACCGGGTCCAAGAACATGCCGGGGTGAAACAGCATGAAGACTGCCAGCAGCATCACCAGCCGTTCGGTGGTGGTGCTGCGCACCAGAAGCCATGCCTGATTCACCGATATGAACGCGAAGCCGGCAAGCGTGGCGCTGGCCAGCGTCACGAGGGTGTGGCCGACGCCGTCGACACCGATCAACAGCAATTTCGGGTTGAGCACGAACATGAAGGGCAGCACCGCCATGCGCATCGAATAGCGAAAGGCGATGATGCCGGTGCGGATCGGATTGGCGAGGGCGATGCTCGCCGCGGCGTATGAGGCAAGCCCGACCGGCGGCGTGATGTCGGCCATGAGACCGAAGTAGAAGACGAACAGGTGGGCGGCGATAAGCGGCACGAAGAGGCCGTTCTGCGCACCGATGGCGACAATCACCGGCGCCATCAGCGACGACACGACGATGTAGTTGGCGGTGGTCGGCAGGCCCATGCCGAGGACCAGGCAGATCATTGCCACCAGCGCCAGCATGACGATGATGTTGCCGCCCGATAGCGCGGTGACCAGTTCGGTCATCACCAGTCCCACCCCGGTCAGCGTGATGGTGCCGACGATGATGCCCGCGGTGGCGGTCGCGATGGCGACGGTAATCATGTTGCGCGCACCGGCTGCCAGCCCGTCGATCAAATCCTGCGCTCCGCGCCAGGCCGCGTCGGCAATGCTGCGCTCGCCGCGAAACCAGGCCAGCAGCGGCCGCTGCGTAACCACGATGAAGGCCAGAAAGAGCGTCGCCCAGAATGCCGCGCGAATCGGCGACAGGTGTTCGACCACCAGATTCCACACCAAGGCGCCGACCGGCAGCAGATAGTGCATGCCCGAGCGGAAGGTGGGTCCCAATTCGGGCATGCGGGTGAGCGGCGCGTCGGTCGCCGGCGTCTCGCCGGCGTGCGGCACGCTCATGCGCAGCAGCACCACGTATGCGATCAGCAACAGCGCGGCCATGATGGCGAACGACATTCGAGGGATCACCGCGTGCACTGCGGTGCCAACCAGAGACACTGCCGCAAGCAGCACCGCGATGCCCGCGAAACCAAGTGCGAAGTTGCCAACCGAACGCTGCCAGCGGGGTGAGTGGCGCCGCGGCAGGCCGCGTAGATCGGCTTTTACGGCCTCCAGGTGCACGATGTACAGCAGCCCGAGATAGGACACCATCGCCGAGATCAGCGCATGCTTGAGCACCTGCGCGTAGGGGACGCCGACATATTCGACCATCAGGAACGCCGCCGCACCCATCACCGGCGGCATGACCTGTCCATTGACCGAGGCGGCAACCTCGATCGCGGCGGCCTTCTCGGCCGGGTAGCCGACCCGTTTGATCAGCGGGATGGTGAGCGGTCCGGTGGTCACCACGTTGGTGATCGACGAGCCCGAGATCAGCCCGGTCGCTGCCGATGCGACCACCGCGGCCTTGGCGGGTCCGCCGCGCAGATGCCCGAGCAAGGCCACCGCGCTGCGGATGAAGTAGCTGCCCGCACCGGCGGTTTCGAGCAGGGCGCCGAACAGTACGAAGAGAAAGATGAGACCGGCCGACAGCCCCAGCGCAACCCCGAAGACGCCCTCCGTGGTGAGCCACATATGGCTCATCGTCCGGCTGAACGAAGCGCCCTTGTGCGCGATGATGTCCGGCATCTGCTCGCCGAACAGCACATAGCCGAGCAGGAGCAGCGCCAGCAAAACCATCTGCATGCCGAGCACGCGCCGCGTCGCCTCGAGCAGAAGTGCCATGCCAATGGTGGCGGCGACGAGTTGGAAACGCGTCGTGTTGCCAACGAGTGCACTGATCGAATCATGGAAGATCATCAGCCAGGCCGCACTCAGCGCCGCAACGATGGCGAGGACGACGTCGCGTGCCGGCACGGCCGACCCGCTGCGGTTCCGGTGGGCCGGAAAGGCGAGAAAGGCGAGCAGCATCGCGAAGGCAAGATGGAGCGTGCGCACCTCGGTATCGTTGAATACCAGGATGCCGAGCCTTTCGGGCAGCGGCGAGGCGGCCCACAACTGGAACACCGACCAGATCAGCGCGATGGCGACGAAGAGCAGTGCCACTGGCCCCGCAGGCTGACGCAGGCCGATCGCCGATGCGGCGGACTCGAGGCGGCGGAGGCGTCTCGCCGCTTTGGCAGAACCGGATGTGCTGGCGTCGCTCATGAACAACCGGGGTCGATGCTGGCGACTGCACGCGATCGGATTTTCAACGCAGCATTCCTGAACTTCACTTCACTCGAACGTCGGTCCTTTGTATCGTACTTGACGGCTCAAGGGGAATTTTCTTGCGTCCGGGCGCTTCGCCTGAAACCGGGCGGAAAACGATTGATTCGTCATCGGCGCGGCGCGCAGTTGCCGACTCCAGGCGCGTCAGTGAGGCGCAAGCGTGGCGCCGGGGCACTCGGTGCGTGTGCCGCAGTCTATTGATGAGCATTGCAATTTTTTGTCAAGGAGAATGCATCATGATTCGATCGATCAACCGTCTGCGCTGGCTCGTTCTAATGCTTTTCGTTCCGCTGATGGCGCTGGCCATCGAGGCCCGCGCGCATCATGGGTGGGGGTGGGCGAGTGCGGAGGAGTTCGAGATCAGCGGCGTCATCACCGCGGCGCGCCTGGGCAATCCACATGGCGAACTGACGCTCGATGTGGAAGGGGAAAGCTGGACCATCGAGGTCGGGCAGCCGTGGCGCAACGAGCGTGCGGGTCTGACCGACGAGATGCTCAGCATCGGGACCCGCATCACCGTGCATGGTCAGCGCTCATCGCGGCAGGACGAGCGGCTGGTCAAGGCGGAATGGGTGATGATCGACGGCACGCGCCACGTGCTCTACCCCGAGCGGCGGTCATAAGGCCCGCGCTGCATTCCGACGCGTGGAAGCGTGGCTCGCCGCGGTCGAATCGCTCCCGCTCGCCCGGGCGTTGCGTTCGTCGGCGTGGCTCTACCCGCTGGTCAATGCAGGGCACCTGTTCGGCATCGCGCTGCTGGTCGGCGCGATCATCCCGCTCGACTTGCGCATCCTCGGCGTGTGGCGCAGCGTGGCGCTTGCGCCGCTATGGACGGTGCTCGGACGCATGGCCGGCTTTGGACTCGCGCTGGCGGTGATCTTTGGCAGCCTGCTGTTCATTACCCGCGCCACGGAATATGGCGTAACCACGGTGTTCCAGATCAAAATGGGCGTCGTCGCGGTGGGTGCATTCAATGCCCTGTGGCTGCGCGTCCGAGGCGGAGATCCTTCACGGTGGGCCGAGCGCATGCCGATGCACGCGCGTCTTGCCGCCGCGATTTCGCTGGCCGTGTGGCCGACGGTGATGCTTTTGGGACGCTGGATCGGCTACCTCTGATCGGCGGGGTCCGCCCCCAGTAATTAATTCCGGGGCGTTAGATTGCGCGTTGAATCGGTACCGCTGCTACTCCCGAAAGATCAGCCAGCGTGGATAGTACAGCCCCCATTGTATTGCCGACGCGCGCAGCACGAAGATCACGCCGATGGCGCACAAACGGCTCACATCGGGTGCCATCGCGGAATGGCCAAGCAGGGTGAAAACGATGGCGCCGAGCAGCGCAGGCGTGGCGTAAAACTCCCTGCCGAGCAGGAGTGGCATTCTCCCCGTCAGTATGTCGCGGATCATGCCGCCGGCGATTCCCGTGACGACGCCCATCAACACCGCGACCGGGCTCGTAAAGCCCAGGTTGATCGTCTTCTCCGTGGCTAGCACGGTAAACAGGGACAGGCCGAGCGCGTCGATAAACAACAAAAGCCGGAAAACATGATTCACGTAGCGGATCAAAAAGAAGGTCAGCGCGGATGCCGCCAACGACACCCAAAGATATTGCAGATCCGCAATCCAGAAGACGGGGCGGGCATCGATGATGATGTCGCGCAACGTGCCCCCGCCAAGCGCCGTGACCACGCCAAGCAGAACAATGCTGAAGATATCCATGTCTTTCTTGCCCGCCGCGATCACGCCGGTGATTGAAAAGGCGGCGATACCAAGCAATCCAAGGTAGTAGATCATGGAGCTGTCTTTTTTAGGGCGAGCTGCCAGCCGCGGCCCTATCTCGAATTCGTCACCGACTACGCCTGCTCAGGAATAGTCAGCCCGCGCTGCACCGCGGGGCGCTCAACGAAAGCATT
>CBDULG010000035.1:0-15764 GCA_965367985.1 uncultured Rhodocyclaceae bacterium | reverse complement strand
TTGTTTGCGTTGCTCCAGGCGAAGGATGTTCCCGGGTTGTCGGCGCGCCTCGCCGAGGTCGCCGAACCGGCACGCGGCGCTTTGCTCGCACTGCCGCAGCTATACGGTGGCGCCGAGGTTCTGGAGCGCGCACGTGTGGCGCTGCCCGCCTCGCCGGAGGTCACGTCGGCACTTGACGCGCTGGCGCAAGTGGTCGCGGCACTCGATGGCCTGCCGGTCAGTCTCGATCTGGCGGACTTGCGCGGCTACCATTATCACAGCGGTATCGTCTTTGCAGCGTACGGCGGCAACTCACCCAGCGCGCTGGCGCTTGGCGGACGCTACGATTCGGTCGGTGCGGCATTTGGTCGCGGACGGCCGGCCACGGGTTTCAGCCTCGATTTGCGCGAACTGGCGCAGCGCTTGCCTCCAAAGGGACTGCCCGGCGCCATTCTTTCACCGGCCGGCGAAGCCCCGGGGCTCGCCGAAGTGGTTGCTCAACTGCGCGCGCGGCGGGAGATCGTGGTCGATCGGTTGCCGGGACATGACGGTCTTTGGGGCGAAGCGGGATGTGATCGCCGGCTTGTACTGCGGGACGACACGTGGGTTGTCGTGCCGCTCGAGGGAGAGAAGTCAGGCAATGGGTAAGAACGTTATCGTCATCGGTACCCAGTGGGGCGATGAGGGCAAGGGCAAGATCGTCGATTGGCTGACCGATCACGCGCAGGGCGTGGTGCGCTTTCAGGGTGGTCACAATGCCGGCCACACCCTGGTGATTGGCGACCAGAAAACGGTGCTCCACCTCATTCCCTCGGGCATTTTGCGCAAGGGCGTGGCGTGCTACATCGGTAACGGCGTGGTTGTTTCGCCCGAGGCGTTGTTCGAAGAGATCGACAAGCTCGAGGCCGCAGGCGTATCGGTCAGCGATCGGCTGCGTATCTCCGAAGCGTGCCCGCTGATCATGCCGTATCACAAGGCGCTGGACGTGGCGCGCGAAGCGGCGCGCGGCGCGCAGAAGATCGGCACGACGGGGCGTGGCATCGGCCCGGCCTACGAAGACAAGGTGGCGCGACGTGCCTTGCGTGTGCAGGATCTGCTGCGCCCGAAACGTTTTGCCGAGCAACTCGCCGAGTTGCTCGACTATCACAATTTCATGCTGACCCAGTACTACCATGCCGCGGCGGTGGATTTTCAGCAGACGCTGGAGGGTGCGCTGGCGATGGCGCCTCGCCTGCAGGCGCTTGTGGCCGACGTACCGCGCGCCTTGTACGAGGCGAACCGCGATGGCGTGAATTTGTTGTTCGAAGGCGCGCAAGGCACCTTGCTCGACATCGATCACGGCACTTATCCGTTCGTCACCTCGAGCAATTGCGTTGCAGGCGCGGCGGCGGCCGGCGCGGGTGTCGGTCCGAACATGCTGCACTATGTGCTGGGCATCACCAAGGCCTATACCACGCGCGTCGGTTCGGGGCCGTTTCCGACCGAGTTGTATGACGCGGAAAGCAAGCTCGACCCGATCGGCAAGCATCTGGCCACCAAGGGTAACGAATTCGGCGCGACCACCGGGCGAGCGCGCCGCTGTGGCTGGTTCGACGCCGCCGCCCTCAAGCGCGCCATCCAGATCAATGGTGTTTCGGGGCTGTGTGTGACCAAGTTGGACGTGCTCGATGGCGTCGAGGAAGTGAAGCTGTGCACCGGCTACAAGCTCGACGACACGGTGTGCGACATCCTGCCGGTCGGCGCCGAAGAGACGTCGCGCTGTATTCCTGTCTACGAAACCTTGCCGGGCTGGAAGGAGAGCACCGTTGGCGTGAAGATGTACGATGCGCTTCCCGAAGCGGCGCGCGCGTATCTGATGCGCATCGAGGAGGTCTGTGGCGTGCCGGTCGACATGATTTCGACCGGGCCGGATCGCGACGAAACCATCGTTCGCCGTCATCCATTCAAATGAATATTCCCACCGCGCGCCGGATGTGCGCGGTGCTCGTTATGACGTGGCGTCAACGAAAAAGCCGACCTGTCGGTCGGCTTTGCATCTGGTGCCCAGAAGAGGACTCGAACCTCCACACCCGTAAAGATACTAGCACCTGAAGCTAGCGCGTCTACCAATTCCGCCATCTGGGCAATGGGGCGGATTATAGCGTCAATGCCCTGAACTGCAAAACGGCGGGCGTGCCCCGAGCACACAAAAAAAGCCGGCCAGCAAGCTGACCGGTTTTTCGGGAATCTGGTGCCCAGAAGAGGACTCGAACCTCCACGCCCGCAAGGACACTAGCACCTGAAGCTAGCGCGTCTACCAATTCCGCCATCTGGGCAGGAAGGCGCGAATTATATCGACTCATAGAAGATTGTCAATGAACACAAACCACAAGAAAAACAGCCCGCGAGCATCGCAAAAAAAGAAATCCGCGGCCAGCGCCGTGCGGCGCGCCGACCCGTTCTACGAGCGTGAGTCGACCGAATACGACAACCCATTGCCAAGCCGCGAATACGTTCTGCAGACGCTCATTGAGCAGGGCCGCCCGCTGCGCGCCGAGCCACTGGCGCGCACACTCGATGTCACTGACGAGGAAATGCCGTTCTTCGAACGCCGCTTGCGTGCGATGGAGCGCGACGGTGAGCTGATGCGCAATCGGCGCGACGCCTACATCATTCCCGACAAGGTTGCGCTCATCCGCGGCAAGGTCGAAGGGCATGCGGATGGCTTTGGCTTCCTCGTGCCGGACGACGGTGGCGACGATGTATTTCTCGGGCCGCGCCAGATGCGGGAGGTCTTGCACGGCGACCGCGCGATGGTGCGCGTCACCGGCACGGACCGCCGCGGTCGCCCCGAGGGGCAGATCGTCGAGGTGCTGGAGCGTGCCAATACGCGTGTTGTCGGCCGCGCGGTCGAAGAGCATGGCGTACTGGTCATCATTCCCGAGAACCGCCGCATCGCGCAGGACATCCTGCTCGCGCCGGGCGGGCGCAAGCGTCCCAAGGCCGGTGATGTGGTCGTCGTCGAATTGATCGAGCAACCGACGCGCAACACCCAGCCGATCGGACGCGTGGTGGAATGGCTCGGCCAGTACGCAGACGCTGGCATGGAAGTGGAGATCGCGCTGCGCAAGCATGAACTGCCGTTCGAGTTCTCGTCGGATTCGAAAGCGCAAACGCGCCGCCTGCCACGCGAGGTGCGCAAGAAAGACATCGCTGGACGCGACGATATCCGTGATCTGCCGCTGGTCACCATCGATGGTGAAACCGCCAAGGACTTCGATGATGCCGTGTATTGCGAACGCACCCGGAACGGCTATCGACTGATCGTCGCGATTGCCGACGTATCGCATTACGTTGAGGCGACGTCGGCGCTTGACGGCGATGCCTATGAACGTGGCAACTCGGTATATTTCCCGCGTCGCGTCATTCCCATGCTGCCCGAGAAGCTGTCCAACGGGCTGTGCTCGCTCAACCCGCAGGTGGATCGGTTGTGCATGGTTTGCGACATGGCGATCTCGCCCGCCGGCGACATCAAGCAGTACCGCTTTTATCGCGGCGTCATGCATTCTCACGCACGCCTGACCTACAACCAGGTGGCGGCGGCGCTTTACGATAAGGCGCCCGACGCCGTCCGGCTGGTTGGCGAGCGCTTGCCGCAACTTGAAATGCTCGACGAGCTTTTCCGCGTGTTGCTCAAGGCGCGCGCCCAACGTGGCGCAATCGACTTCGAGACAACCGAAACGCGCATGATCTTTAATGATGAGGGCAAGATCGAGCGCATCGTGCCGGAATCGCGTAACGACGCGCATCGCGTGATCGAGGAATGCATGCTGGCCGCCAATGTGTGCGCGTCCGGCTTTCTCGCCGAGCACAAGCATCCGGCGCTATATCGCGTCCACGAAGGGCCGTCGCCGGACCGGCTCGCCAAGCTGCGCCAGTTCCTTGGTGAATTCGGACTGCAACTGGGCGGCGGGGAGGACCCCAAAGCGGGGGATTACGCGCGCCTGCTCGATACGGTCAAGGATCGGCCGGACGCACAACTGCTGCAAACGATGATGCTGCGCTCGCTGCGCCAGGCCATCTACAGTCCGGACAACGCCGGCCATTTCGGCCTCGCCTACGAGGCCTACACCCATTTCACGTCACCGATCCGGCGCTATCCCGATCTGCTGATTCACCGTGCCATCAAGGCGGTGCTGGGCGGTGAGACGTACCGCCCCGGCGATTGGGAACAGATCGGCATGCACTGTTCGCAGACCGAACGGCGTGCCGACGAAGCGACGCGCGATGTCGAGGCCTGGCTCAAGTGTTTCTATATGCAGGATCGCGTCGGCGAAGTGTTTACCGGCAGCGTCTCCTCAGTGGTGCCGTTCGGCCTGTTCGTCGCGCTCGACGACGTCTTCGTCGAAGGCCTGGTGCATATTTCCGAACTGGGCGAAGACTACTTCCAGTACGACGAAACCCGCCATCAACTGCTCGGCGAGCGCACGGGCCAGCGCTATCGACTGTCCGATCGCATCACCGTGCAACTGATGCGCGTAGACCTGGAAACCACCCGGATCGATTTCCGGTTGCAGGTCGATACGCCAGTCAGCGCCGGCAAGAAGAAGGGAAGACGCCGTGGCTAAGCGGCCCGAACAGGGAGATACGCATTTCATCTTCGGTTTTCACGCCGTGCGTTCGCGTCTGCGGAACGATCCGGAAGGCGTGCGTGAAATCCATGTGGCGGCGCAGCGCAGCGACGCCCGTGCGCGCGACCTGATTGCGCTCGCCGAATCGCTGCAGATTCGCGTCATGCCGACCGATGCGGCGCGACTCGACGGCATGGTCGGCGGCGCCAGCCATCAGGGCGTGGTAGCGCGTGTCGATGCCCGCCGCAGGGCGCTCAAGCTGGCCGACGTGCTCGAAACGCTCGAGGGGCCGGCGCTATTGCTGGTGCTCGACGGCGTCACCGACCCGCACAATCTTGGCGCCTGTCTGCGTGTGGCCGATGCCGCCGGCGCGCACGCCGTGATCGCCCCCAAGGACCGCGCGGCCGGCCTCAACGCCACCGCCGTGAAGGTGGCCAGCGGCGCAGCCGACACCGTCCCGTATGTCACCGTCACCAATCTCGCGCGGGCGCTGCGCGAGATGCAGGAAGCGGGCGTATGGGTGATCGGCGCCGACGGCGAAGCGGAACAATCCGTGCACGAGATCGACCAGACCGGGCCGGTCGCCTGGGTGCTCGGCGCCGAGGGCGCCGGCATGCGCCGCCTGACGCGCGACACCTGCGACGTGCTGGCGCGCATTCCGATGCACGGCAGCGTGGAAAGTCTCAACGTGTCAGTGGCCAGTGGCGTGTGCCTGTTCGAAACCTGCCGCCAGCGTCAAGCGATGCGGCGCGCCGGCTGTCTGCCGATTGCACTAGCTGATACAATGCGCCGTGGCGGGCCTCCTCGCATTGCAGCGCGGTGAACCTGGTCAGGGTCGGAAGGCAGCAGCCACAGCCGTTCCCTGCAAGTGCCGGGGATCAGGCTCGCCACCCCGAACAAGGCGAAAACGCCGATCCGTGCAGGATCGGCGTTTTTTTGGTGCGTCTTGCGGTGATCAGGCCAGCGCGGTGTCGAGCACCATCATCACGCAAAAGCCGACGAGCAGGCCTTTCGAGGCGGCCTTTTCATGTCCCGTGCTATGCGATTCGGGAATGATCTCGTGGCTCACCACCAGCAACATCGCGCCGGCAGCGATGGCAAGGCCCCACGGCAAGGCGATGGCCGAAACCTGAATAAGCGTTGCAGCGACGATCGCAGCAAGCGGTTCGACGAGGCCCGACGCGGCGCCGATCATCGCTGCGAATCGGGGGCGATAGCCGGCACCGCGCAAGGCGAGCGCAACCACCAGACCTTCGGGGATGTCCTGAATCGCAATGCCGAGGGCCAGCGCGGTGGCGCGCGCGCCATCCTGTGCCGCGGCAACCCCGATCGCCAGTCCTTCTGGCAGGTTGTGCAGAGCGATCGCAAATACGAACAACCACACGCGGGCCAGCGCCTCACCCTGACGGGCATCGGTGCCGTTGAGGAAATGTTCGTGCGGCAGGCGGCCATCGAGCCACAACAGGGCGCCGCCGCCCGCGGTGATCCCGGCGACCATGACGCCGGCGGCAATCCACGGATCGTGCCAGAGCGTGCGCGCCGCATCCAGCCCCGGAATAATCAAGGAAAAGGCGGTGGCAGCAAGCATCACGCCCGCGCCGAATCCCAGCATGGCGGATTGTGTGCGTGCCGACAACGGGCGCGCAAACAGCACTGGCACGGTCCCGAGGGCGGTCGCGAACGCCGCCAGCATGCCGCCAGACAACGCGCGCCCGACAACGGGGTCGGCTGCCATTGTTGAGCCCATGCGTACGATGTCTGTCCCGAACAAAGCGAGCAGCGTGGCGAAGGAAACGGCCACAAGGAGGCGCCATTGGGTGCGGGACGCGACAACACGCGGCGTGTGGAAGTGCAATTCACTTGGGTTCATCACCGTCTCCCGAGTCATATTTCGATGCACATAGCTTGCATCGCGGTAGTTATAGACTCCAATGATGAATATCTAATGTATAAATAGTTTCAGACGATGAAGTCGGTTCGCGCCGCGGGTTGCAATTTCGCGTCGATCCACGGAGGCGTGGGTCCTCGCCAATTCCCTACACGACAGTGTCGAGCGCGCTGGACATGTGTTCGCCGAAAATGCGCGTTCACTGTGCGGGGATCGTAAAAATCACGACGCTGAACTTCCTTCACGCCCGCGGCGTCGCCAGTGGCCGCTCTGCTAGAATTCGCGCATGAGTTATCAGGTTCTCGCGCGCAAGTGGCGGCCCAAAAGCTTCGACACGTTGGTGGGGCAGGAACATGTTGTCCGCGCGCTCAGCCACGCGCTCGAAACGCAGCGCTTGCATCACGCCTATTTATTCACCGGAACGCGCGGTGTCGGCAAGACAACGATTGCCCGCATCCTCGCCAAGGCGCTCAATTGCGAGGTCGGTATTACCCCGACACCGTGCGGGAAATGCTCCGCGTGCCAGGAAATCGACGCCGGGCGTTTCGTCGATCTGCTGGAAGTCGATGCGGCCACCAACACGCGCGTCGACGAAATGCGTCAGTTGCTTGAAAACGCCGTGTACGCGCCAACCCGCGGGCGATTCAAGGTATACGTAATCGACGAAGTACACATGCTCTCCAATTCGGCCTTCAATGCCATGTTGAAGACGCTCGAAGAGCCGCCCGAGCACATCAAGTTCATCCTCGCCACCACCGATCCGCAGAAGATTCCGGTCACCGTGCTGTCGCGCTGCCTGCAGTTCAACCTCAAGCAGATGCCGCCGTTGCATATCGTCGAGCACCTCACGCGCATTCTTGAAGATGAGGGGGTTGCCGTCGAACCATCGGCGCTCCGCCATATCGCCAGGGCGGCGGCGGGTTCGATGCGCGATGCGCTCTCGCTGCTCGATCAGGCGATCGCCCATGGCGGCGGCAAGGTGGAGGAGTCGGGCGTGCAGGCGATGCTCGGCACGGTTGGCGATGACCACTTGTTTGCGGTACTCGACGCGTTACGTGCCGGCGATGTGGCGGCGCTGCTCGGAACCGCGGAGGCGATGGAGGCGCGCAGCCTGTCGTTCGATGCCGCGCTGCAATCGCTGGCCACGCTGCTGCAACGCATCGCCGTGCTGCAGTTTGCGCCGAATGCGATTGCCGACGATGTTGAACGCGCGCAGTTGCAACCGTTTGCTGACGCATTTGACGCCGAATTTCTCCAGCTGGCGTATCAGATCGCCATTCACGGGCGCGACGAACTGGCGCTCGCACCCGACGAATCGGCCGGTTTTGTGATGACACTGCTGCGCCTACACGCTTTTCGTCCTGAACAGCCATCGCCGCTGACGGACGGCGGCGGCGTTGGTGCAACTGCTCAAGCGCCGCGGGCCAAGCCGACAAAGGTGGCCGCACCGCCGCCAGCCGCGTCCACGGCGCCCCAGTCGCCGGCGGTCTCGAAATCCGTGCTGAAAGCGCCCGCGCATGCGGCAAATAAAATGCCCGACTTGCGTGCCCCCGATCCTGCGCCCACGGAGAAGCAGACCGGCGGCGATGTACCGCCGTGGGAAGATCTGCCGCCCGAGGCGGCGATGGAAGCGTCGCGTGGATCGGTCAATAGGCCCGTCACCGATTCGCTTCGTGGCCTGGAGACCCGACCGGCACCGTCAGGTGTGCGGTCTGCGGTCAGTTCGTCTTCGGCGAGTTTCGAGCGCGCAGGGGCCGATTCCGACACTGCGCAGCGAACCGTCATCGCCGCGGGCGACATCGACTGGCACGCACTGATCGTCGAGCTTGGCCTGCGCGGCATCGTGCGAGAGCTCGCGCAGCACTGCGCGTGGGGCGGTATGACGGATGGTGTCGTCACCTTGCGGCTGGGCGAAGCGCAAAAGCACCTCGCCGCGCAGCAGGCGCGCCTGCAGGACGATTTGTCACGCCACTTCGATCAGCCGTTGCGGCTGCGCATCGAAGTGGGCGAGATCGCTGGCAAAACCCCGGCACAACGCAACGCAGAGGCGCGCAAGCAGCGCCATGCCGAAGCCGTCGCTTCGCTCGCCCAGGACCCTTTTGTGCAGGAAATGATCGAACGCTTTGACGCGACCTTGCAGGAATCGTCAGTGCGGCCCTTGTAATTTTTTGAATTGAAACGGAGTGGAAGCCATGATGAAAGGCGGGATTGGCGGGCTGATGAAACAAGCCCAGAAAATGCAGGAAAACATGCAAAAGGCGCAGGAAGAACTGGCTTCCATCGAGGTGGAAGGGCAGGCGGGCGCCGGCATGGTCAAGATCACCATGACTTGCAAGTATGACGTTCGCCGCGTGAATATCGACGAATCGGTGATGGACGATCGCGAAATGCTCGAAGACTTGCTCGCTGCCGCGGTGAACGACGCGGTGCGCCGTGTCGAGGCCACCACGCAGGAGAAGATGTCGGGTTTTGCCGCCGGCATGAATCTGCCGGCCGGTTTCAAGCTGCCGTTCTGAGTGCTTTCGTCTCGTGTTTCGTGACGATGTGACGGCACGCGTCGCATGACGCCATCGTCACTGGATGCGCTCATCGACGCCTTGCGCTGTTTGCCCGGCGTAGGGCCGAAGTCGGCGCAGCGCATGGCCTATCATTTGCTTCAACGCGACCAGCGCGGCGCCTCGCGGTTGGCTGCCACGCTGGGCCATGCACTCGACGTGCTGCGACATTGCGCGCGCTGCAACAACTTTACCGAAGATGACATCTGTCAACGCTGCGCCGATCCGCAACGTGACCACCACCTGCTGTGCGTGGTCGAGATGCCCGCTGATCTTGCGATGATGGAGCAGACGCAGGCCTATCGAGGCCTGTACTACGTCCTCATGGGTCGGATGTCGCCGCTCGATGGCATCGGCCCGCGTGAACTGCATCTGGACAAGTTGGTCGAGCGCGCGACCGACGGTGTTATCGAAGAGGTGATTCTGGCTACCAATTTCACCAACGAGGGTGAAGTGACAGCGCACACCGTGGGCGAGTTGTTGCGCTCGCGCGGGCTCAAGGTGAGCCGCATCGCGCGTGGCGTGCCGGTGGGCGGCGAGCTGGAAAACGTCGACATCGGCACCATTGCGCAGGCCCTGCTCGAGCGGCGCGCGGTATGAATACAGCGCCCGCCGCCGGGAAGCCCCTCGATGGCGTGCGGGTAATCGAATTTGGCACGCTCATCGCGGGACCGTTCTGCACCCGCGTGCTGGCCGAATTCGGTGCCGAGGTGATCAAGATCGAAGCGCCGGGCAGCGGCGATCCACTGCGCAAATGGCGCAAGATGCATGGCGACACCTCGTTATGGTGGTACGTACAGGCGCGCAACAAGCAGTCGGTGACGCTCAATCTCAAATCGCCCGAAGGCGCCGAACTGGCGCGTCGTCTGATCGCCGGCGCCGACATCGTGGTCGAAAACTTCCGCCCCGGCGTGATGGAAAAACTCGGCCTCGGCTGGGACGCGCTGTCGGCCGAGAATCCGGGCCTCGTGAGGGTGCGCCTGTCGGGTTTTGGACAGACCGGCCCCTATCACGAGCGACCGGGTTTCGGCGCCATCGGCGAGTCGATGGGCGGGCTGCGCTACATCACCGGCTATGCCGATCGGCCGCCGGTTAAAACCGGCATCTCCATCGGCGATTCGATCGCCGCACTGTGGGCGGCACTCGGCGCCCTGATGGCGTTGCGCCATCGCGAAGTCAACGGCGGTGCCGGGCAAGTGGTCGATGTGGCGCTCTACGAGGCCGTATTTGCGATGATGGAAAGTCTGGTGCCCGAGTTCGATGCCTTCGGCTTCGTGCGCGAACGCACCGGCAACGTCATGCCCGGAATCACACCATCGAATACGCACACCGCGCGTGACGGCAAACATATCGTCATCGGCGGTAATGGCGACGCAATCTTTAAACGGCTCATGCACCTGATCGAGCGCTCCGACCTTGGCGACGATCCAACCCTTGCCGGCAATAACGGTCGCGATGCCCGAGCGGATGAAATATACGCGGCGATCGACCACTGGGTTGCACGGCACGATGCCAAGACGGTACTCGACGCGCTCGAGGCGGCACAGGTACCGGCTTCTCCGGTGTATTCGGCGGCCGATATGTTCGCCGATCCGCAATATCTGGCGCGGCAGATGATTGAAACAATGACGCTGGCAAGCGGGGATTCACTCAAGGCACCCGGCGTTGTGCCAAAGCTGAGCGCGACGCCCGGCGGCACCGAGTGGCCCGGCCCAGCGCTTGGCGAGCATACCGATCGCGTATTCCAGGCGCTTGGGCTAAGCGCCAAGCGAATTGCTCGTCTGCGAGAGGAGGGCGTGCTTTAGGCGGGCCGATTGCCGGTAAATCGCGATATCGCGGCCGCGATTTTCATCGTTCTCGTGCGAAGAACGGGTGCGCGCGTGCAGAAAAAATCGCACTGTAGCGCTCGGTCAGGGCGCTGCAGACGATGATTTTGTGTCGTAAGTAATTGATATAAAAAGGAATTGACGCAGAAGGGTTTTTTTGACTCGCCGTATTCGGTTATACTCCAGCGGTTTTTCGGCACAAGTTATTGCATCCTTTTATCGGGGAAATGGGTCATGAGCGTTGAAGAAAAGATGGACAGCAGCCGTCGCCAGCTTCTGCTGGCCACGTCTGTTGCTGGTGGCGCGGCCACAGCGGCGGTGGCGGTGCCGTTCGTGGCGAGCCTGACGCCGTCCGAGCGCGCCAAGGCAGCCGGTGCGCCGGTCGAGGCCGACATCAGCAAACTGGCGCCGGGCGAAAAGATGATCGTCGAGTGGCAAGGCAAGCCGGTGTGGATCGTGCGCCGTACGGAAGAGATGCTCGGCACGCTCGAGAGTGTCGAGGACGAGTTGGCGGACCCGAACTCGGAGAAATCGATACAGCCCGAATATGCGCAAAATCGTGCGCGCTCGATCAAACCCGAATACCTGGTCGTCGTGGGTATCTGCACCCACCTGGGCTGTTCGCCGTCGGAAAAATTCAAGTCGGGCGAGGCAAGTGGCCTGGGCGCTGAATGGCCGGGCGGCTTCCTGTGCCCCTGTCACGGATCGACGTTCGATCTGGCGGCGCGCGTTTACGCGGGCAAACCGGCGCCGACCAATCTGGACATACCGCCCCATAAGTATCTGGCGGATACGACACTGCTGATTGGCGAAGATGGGACGGCCTGAGCGATGACCTCAAAAACACAAGACTTGATGAACTGGATCGACGATCGCTTTCCGCTGACGTCGACCTGGAAGGCGCATTTGTCGGAGTACTACGCGCCGAAAAATTTCAACTTCTGGTACTTCTTCGGTTCGCTGGCGCTGCTCGTGCTGGTGATCCAGATCGTGACCGGGATTTTCCTCGTCATGCATTACAAGCCCGACGCCTCGCTCAACGCCTCGGGCGTGCCAGTCGCCTTTGCCGCGGTCGAGTACATCATGCGCGACGTGCCGGGCGGATGGCTGATCCGCTACATGCACTCGACGGGCGCCTCGGCCTTTTTTGTCGTCGTCTATCTCCACATGTTCCGTGGTCTCATTTACGGTTCCTACCGCAAACCGCGCGAGTTGATCTGGCTGTTCGGTGTCGGTATTTTCCTCGCGCTGATGGCCGAAGCCTTCATGGGCTACTTGTTGCCATGGGGGCAGATGTCTTTCTGGGGCGCACAGGTGATCGTCAACCTGTTCTCGGCGATTCCGGTGGTCGGCCCCGATCTGGCACTGGTCATCCGCGGCGACTTCGTGGTCTCCGACGCGACGCTCAACCGCTTCTTCTCCTTCCATGTGATTGCCGTACCGCTGGTGCTCATCGGCCTCGTCTTGGCGCATATCGTGGCGTTGCACGAAGTGGGGTCCAACAACCCGGACGGTGTCGAAATCAAGAAGAAAAAAGATGCCAACGGCATTCCACTCGATGGCATTCCCTTCCATCCGTATTACACGGTGAAGGACGTCGTCGGCGTCGTCGGCTTTCTGATCGTGTTTTCGGCAGTGATGTTTTTCGCGCCCGAGGGTGGCGGTTACTTCCTCGAGTACAACAACTTCCTGCCGGCCGACCCGCTGGTTACACCGCCGCACATCGCGCCGGTGTGGTACTTCACGCCCTTTTACTCACTGCTGCGCGCCGTGACCTACCCGCTGTTTGGTCTCGACGCAAAATTCTGGGGCGTGATCGCCATGGGCGCGGGCGTGGTGATCTTTGCCTTCCTGCCTTGGCTCGATCGCAGCCCGGTCAAGTCGATTCGCTACAAGGGGCCGATTTTCAAGACCGCGATCGTGATCTTCGTGATCGTCTTCTTCATCCTCGGCTATCTCGGCGTTCAGCCGCCCGACAATGGCGGCATAAAGGATCGAACGACACAGATCTGCTCGGTGTTGTACTTCGCGTTCTTCCTGCTGATGCCTTGGTACAGCAAGCTGGACAGCTACAAAGCGGAACCGGAAAGGGTGACTTCCTGATGAAAACGCGTGCAATGAAAATCATCAAGCGCTTATTCGCGACGGCGCTGTTCGCGCCGATTATGGCCACCGCAGCGGGCGCCGAGCTGCATCTGGACGAGGCGCCGGTGAGTATGGAGCCGGCGGCGCTGCAGCATGGTGCGAAACTGTTCGTGAACTACTGCCTGAACTGTCATGGTGCCAGCTTCATGCGCTACAACCGGCTGCAGGAGATTGGTTTGTCGGAGGACCTCATCAAGGACAATCTGATGTTCACCAGCGACAAGATCGGTGATCTGATGAGGGTTGCGATGACGCGCGATGATGGCAAGGCTTGGTTCGGTGCCCCGCCGCCGGACCTGACCCTGGTAGCGCGCGCCCGCTCGTCCGAGTTTGGCAGCGGTGCCGACTGGATCTACACCTATCTACGCCAGTTCTATCGTGATCCGAGCCGCCCGACGGGCTGGAACAACAAGGTGTTCGAAAACGTCGGCATGCCGCACGTCCTTTGGCAGCTCCAGGGTGATCAGACGGCAAAAATCGAAGAAAAGGACGATGGCCACGGCGGTATGGTCAAGGAAGTGTCACTCGAATTGTCCTCGCCGGGCACGATGTCGGCCGAGGAGTATGACAAGTCGGTGGCCGACCTGGTCTCGTTCCTCGTGTGGATGGCTGAGCCGATCGCCGAAAAACGCAAGACGATCGGCGTCTTCGTTCTGATCTTCCTCGCAGGACTATTCGTCCTGGCCTATTTGCTCAAGAAAAATTACTGGAAAGACATTCACTGATCGCGGCGCTGCCCCCGGGCGGCCGCATGTAAGCGCCGGCGCCGTATGCCCATGGGTATGCGGCGCTCGGTTTTGATGGAGCTGTTGCAAACATGATGAATCTTTATTCCGGCACGACGGACCCCTTCAGTCACCGTTGCCGGATCGTGCTCTTTGAAAAAGGGATGGATTTCCAGGTCATCGACGTCGACCTGGACCACAAGCCCGAAGACATTGCCGTAATCAACCCCTACAACCGCGTGCCGGTACTGGTCGATCGAGAACTCGTGTTGCACGAGTCGAACATCATCAACGAGTACATCGATGAGCGTTTCCCCCATCCGCAGCTCATGCCGCCTGATCCGATCATGCGCGCGCGTGCGCGGCAATTGCTGCATACCTTCGAGCAGGAGCTTTTCGCCGAAATCGACCTGCTGGAGAAAAACCAGAAGGGGGCAGACAGAGTGCGTGCCCAGGTTCGCGACCAACTGACGCAACTGGCCCCGATGTTCACCCACCAGACCTATCTGCTTGGCGAAGAGTTCTCGATGCTCGACGTCGCTGTCGCACCCTTGCTGTGGCGCCTCGAACATTACGGCATCGAACTTCCCAAAGCGGCCGCCCCTCTGATGAAGTACGCCGAGCGAATCTTCAGCCGGCAGGGGTTCATTGACGCGCTGACGCCCTCTGAGAAAGTCATGCGTCGCTAACGTGGTTCATCGGGCGCGCTTTTTCGCCCGACCCTACAGGAAGTACCCGTGTCAAGTGTGTCAACCAAACCGTACCTGATTCGCGCTATCTACGATTGGTGTGTCGATCAAGGATTTACGCCCTATATCGCCGCCGTGGTGGATGGTTCGACGCGGGTGCCGCCAGGCGCTGCGCGGGACGGGCAGATCGTACTCAATGTGGGGCCCGATGCCACCGTGCAACTCGACATGGGTAACGATTTGATCAGTTTCCAGGCACGTTTCGGCGGCGTGGCCCACTCGATCAGCATCCCGGTCGACAACGTGGTAGCCGTCTATGCACGTGAGAACGGTCATGGCATGGCGTTCGAGATCGAAAAGCGCGATACGGCGCAAGAGCCCGCGCCCGAGTCCGGCGCTGCGTCTGCGCCGGAGCCGGAATCGCCCGAAACCGATGCGCCGGACCCGGACACCCCGCCGAAGCCCGACAAGCCCTCGGGCGGGCGCAGTCATCTGAAAGTCATCAAATAGAGCGCCAGCCTTTCGGCGCGTTGCCGGATCTGCCTGTACTCGAACGCAAGCGGATCCGTCGTGTACTCACCCGCCGAGTGATGGCTGTCATCGGCGAAATAGTCAATACACCCAATAGCTTGCCACGCTTGATGAGCGGTCGAATACCGTTTGCGGGTCAGTCGAAGCGACCCCTCAGAAACGGAAAAGCGGCTTGCGGATGCCTGCCCGACATGATCTCGGCGAGCGCGCGTGCTGAACCGCAGGCGAGCGTCCATCCAAGCGTGCCGTGGCCGGTATTGTAGTAAAGATTCAGCATGCCGCTTTTGCCGATGAGCGGGCGGTTGCTCGGCGTCGCAGGGCGCAGGCCGCACCATGATGCGGCGGCAGCACTTTCGGTAGCGCCGGGAAAGTTCGTCTCCGCCCACTCGATCAGCGTGCGGCACCGTTTCTCATCGAGCGTCAGATCGTAACCATTCAGTTCGGCGGTTCCGGCCACCCGCAGGGTGCCTTCGAAGGTGGAGCAGACGATGCGCCGGCTCTCATCGGTGAGACTGACCTGTGGTGCATGCTGCGGATCGACGATCGGCAGGCTGACCGAATATCCCTTCACCGGGTAGATCGGTAGCCTTTCGCCCAGCGTCGCCGCCAGAATCGGGCTGTAACTTCCCATGCACATTACATAGGAACTGGCTCTCAGCCGGGTTTCCTGGCCCGCGGCGTCAGCACACCGGACACCCTCGACGAGGGATCCCAAGCGGTCGATGCCGGTGACCGTTGTGTTGAAAAGGAAACGCACGCCTTTGTTTTGGAGCCGCGCCGCGAGTGCGACGACAAAAGCATGGGCGTCGCCCGATT
>CBDULG010000034.1:0-15918 GCA_965367985.1 uncultured Rhodocyclaceae bacterium | reverse complement strand
GGGTAGCCGCGTGCAGTTCTGCATGATTATCTCTCAAAAAGGGATTGACTTGCCCGCCCTCGCCAGCCACAGCCCGCCGCGTGACGGCTCAACAGGAAGACAACTCAGCGCGTACGCGACAAACGAAGTGCTGCGTACCGGAAGTTGAACCTAGAAACGAAAAACGCCAGCAGCAAGCCCTGGCGTTCTTCGTTTGTCGGGTCGGACGGCGGCGTGTACCGAATCGACCCGCCCTTACCCGCGCGCCGCGGCGAGAATCTTGTTGAAGGTCGCGCTCGGACGCATGACGGCCTTGGTCTTCTCCGGGTCGGCGAGGAAATAGCCGCCGATATCGACCGACTTGCCCTGCACCGATTTCAGTTCATCGAGAATCTTCTGCTCGTTGTCGGCCAACGCCTTTGCCAGCGGCGCAAAGTGGGCCTTCAACTCGGCGTCCTCGTCCTGCGCGGCCAGCGCCTGCGCCCAGTACATCGCGAGGTAGAAATGACTGCCGCGGTTGTCGAGCTCGCCTGTCTTGCGCGACGGCGACTTGCCATTGTCGAGCAGCTTGCCGGTCGCCTCGTCGAGGGTGGTGGCAAGCAGCTTGGCCTTCTTGCTGCCTGTTTTGATGCCGACATCCTCGAGCGATACGGCGAGGGCGAGAAACTCGCCCAGTGAGTCCCAGCGCAGGTGGTTTTCTTCAACCAGTTGCTGAACGTGCTTGGGCGCCGAGCCGCCAGCGCCGGTTTCGAACAGGCCGCCGCCGGCCATCAGCGGCACGATCGACAGCATCTTGGCGCTGGTGCCCAGTTCCATGATCGGGAACAGGTCGGTGAGGTAGTCACGCAGGATGTTGCCGGTCACCGAGATGGTATCGAGGCCGCGCACCACGCGCTCGAGGGTGTAACGCATCGCGCGCATCTGCGACATGATCTGGATGTCGAGGCCCGAGGTGTCGTGATCCTTGAGGTAGGTCTCCACCTTCTTGATCAGTTCGGCTTCGTGCGGGCGGTACGGATCGAGCCAGAAGATGGCCGGCATGCCGGAATTACGCGCGCGGCTGACGGCCAGCTTGACCCAGTCGCGGATCGGCGCGTCCTTCACCTGGCACATACGCCAGATATCACCCTCTTCGACGTTCTGCACCAGCAGCACTTCGCCGCTGTCGAGATCGACGATACGCGCCTCGCCGGCTTCCGGTATCTCGAAGGTCTTGTCGTGCGAACCGTATTCTTCGGCCTTCTGCGCCATCAATCCGACGTTCGGCACAGTACCCATTGTGGTCGGATCGAAAGCGCCGTTGGTCTTGCAAAAGTTGATCATCTCCTGGTAGATGCGCGCAAAGGTGCTCTCCGGCATCACCGCCTTGGTGTCTTTCGGGCGGCCGTCGGCGCCCCACATCTTGCCGCCGGAACGGATCATCGCCGGCATCGAAGCATCGACGATCACGTCGTTGGGCGCGTGCAGATTGGAGATGCCCTTGGCGGAATCGACCATCGCCAGTTCGGGACGATGCTCGTGGCAAGCATGGAGATCCTCGATGATCTCCTCGCGCTTGGACTGTGGCAGGTCGGCGATCTTCTCGTACAGGTTGGACAGACCGTTGTTGACGTTCACGCCGAGTTCTTTGAAAAGTTCGCCATGCTTGGCGAACGCTTCCTTGTAGAAGATCTTAACGGCGTGACCGAAGACGATCGGGTGCGAGACCTTCATCATCGTGGCCTTGACGTGCAGGGAGAACATCATCCCGGTCTTGCGCGCGTCTTCCATCTGCTCTTCATAGAAATCGCACAGCGCCTTCTTGCTCATGAACATGCTGTCGATGATTTCACCCTCGAGCAGTGAAACCTTCGGCTTGAGCACGATTGTCTCGCCGCGTTTGGTCACCAGATCCATCTTGACGTCACGCGCGCGGTCCAGCGTCATCGATTTCTCGCCGTGGTAGAAGTCGCCGTGGCGCATGTGCGAGACGTGGGTCCGCGAAGCCTGACTCCACTCAGTCATTGAATGCGGATGCTTTTGCGCGTAGCGCTTGACCGCGGCGGGCGCGCGACGATCGGAATTGCCCTCGCGCAGCACCGGGTTGACCGCGCTGCCGAGCGTTTTGCCATAGCGCTGCTTGATTTCTTTTTCCTCGTCGTTGGTCGGCGCTTCCGGGTAGTCCGGTATCGCATAGCCCTTTTTCTGCAGCTCGGAGATCGCCGCAGTCAGCTGCATGACGGAAGCGCTGATGTTGGGCAACTTGATGATGTTGGTATCGGGCTCCTGGGTCAGCCGGCCGAGTTCGGCGAGATTGTCCGGTACCTTCTGCTCATCGGTGAGGTAGTCCGAGAACTCCGCCAGAATGCGCGCGGACAACGAGATATCGCTCTTCTTGATCGTAATGCCTGCCGGCGCCGCGAAACTGCGGATGACGGGCAGCAATGAACACGTCGCGAGCAGCGGCGCCTCGTCGGTCAGCGTGTAAATGATCGTCGGTGTCTTGGTAGTCATTCATCTCTCCCTCTTGAAATATGACATTGGCCAGGCGACTGGCCCACTGCACTGCAACGCGCTGCGCCACGCGCTCAGCGCACACTTGCCCAGTTAAAACCATTTGCACTTGTGTCGCGATACCGGCCCTTTCAACGGGCTGGAATTCACTTCATGCGCCTCCGTGCGTGCGCTCAAGGTTTCGAACTCCCGCAACAGTGATGCCGCGCGCCGTAGCCGATCGATACGCGTCGCGCTCAAAACCGTGATTATAGTGGGTGATTCTTACACCCGGCCAACGCGCGACAAGGGGACGCGCACCACCGACCGTCTTCGTGCATGGGGTGTCGAGCCGCGCTAAGGCGCTGGATTGCGCGAGGCGGCGGCCGCTGCGTCCGGGCGGAAAACTGGAGTGCTAAGATCAGCGCGATTGGCAAGCCATCCGACGGCGATGGTCAATCCGGTTTTCAGGAGGCACCATGGATGTACCGGTCGGGGAAAACCCGGTAGCCCAGGCCATTGCGCAGGCCTTGATCGAGGGCTTCGACAAGCACTACCGCATCTTTCGCGAAACCAGCCGCAAGGCGAAGGAACTGTTCGAGGCGGCCGCCTGGCCGGAGCAACTCGATGCCGTCCATCGACGCGTGAAGTTCTACGACGAACGGGTGGACGAAACGGTACATCGCCTGCACCAGGAATTCGACGCCGATTCGCTCGACGACACCACCTGGCAGCAGGCTAAGCTGCACTTCATCGGCATGCTGATCAACCACAAGCAACCCGAATTGGCAGAAACCTTTTTCAATTCGGTGTGCTGCAAGATTCTGCACCGCACCTACTTCAACAACGATTACATCTTTGCCCGGCCGGCGATGGCGGTCGAATACATCGAGTCGTTTCCGCCTGTCTATTCGAGCTATTACCCGCGCGACACCGGATTGCGCGCGACCATAAAAAACATCATCGAAGACTTCGACTGGGAACGCCCCTTCGAAGACCTCGATCGCGACGTGAACTACATTCTGCGCACCGCGCACGCTTACTTCGACACTTGGCCGGCGATCGAGGTCAACAGCCAGATTCAGGTGCTCTACGCGGCCTTCTACCGCAACAAGACCGCCTACATCATTGGCAAGGCAATCAACGGCTACCAGGAATATCCCTTCGCCATCGCCGTGCGGCACTCGGCCAGCGGCCGGCTATACGTCGACACCATCCTGCTCGACGCCTGGCGCATTTCGCTGCTGTTCTCCCTGTCGCGCGCCTACTTCCTGGTCGATATGGAAGTGCCTTCCGGCTACGTGCATTTCCTGCGGTCGATCATGCCGGTCAAGCCGCGCTCGGAGTTGTACACGATGCTCGGCCTGGGCAAGCAGGGCAAAACCATGTTTTTCCGCGATCTGCTCGCGCACCTGCGCCATTCAAACGACCAGTTCATCATCGCGCCGGGCATTCGCGGACTGGTCATGCTGGTGTTTACGCTGCCCTCCTACCCGTACGTGTTCAAGATCATCAAGGATGTGTTTGGCCCCTCCAAGAACATGGACCGCGCCACCGTCAAGAAGAAGTACCAGATGGTCAAGACGGTCGACCGCGTGGGGCGCATGGCAGATACGCTGGAATACTCCAACGTCGCCCTGCCGCTGTCGCGCTTCCATCCCGAACTGCTTGAAGAACTGCAAGAGCTGGCCGCCTCGTCGTTCGAGATCGAAGGCGATTCGGTGGTCATCGGCCATTGCTACATCGAGCGGCGCATGACGCCACTCAACATCTACCTCGAAACCGCCGACGACGCGCAGACCGAGCACGCAGTGCGCGAATACGGCAATGCGATCCGCGAAATGGCAACGGCCAATATTTTTCCTGGCGACATGTTGTGGAAGAACTTCGGTGTGACGCGGTATGGCCGCGTCGTGTTCTACGATTATGACGAAATCGAATACATGACCGACTGCAAGTTCCGCCGCATTCCGCCCGCGCCCTACCCGGAAATGGAAATGGCCAGCGAGCCTTGGTATTCGGCCGGCCCGCTCGACGTTTTTCCCGAAGAATTTGCGACGTTTCTGCTCGGCAAGCCATCGATTCGCAAGGCCTTCATCAAACATCACCGCGATCTGCTCGATGCACGCTTCTGGCAGGAAGCACAAGAGCGTCTGCGCGAGGGCCATGTCGAGGATTTCTTTCCCTACCCGCTGGAAATGCGCTTCGCCAATGCGTTCGCGAACGACAAGTCGCACTCGGGCGAGCGCACGGAGACCGCGTAACCCCGACGGGAACCGGTGATGCGGTCAAACCCGAGTGGCTATAAAGGCGCAATCATCCTGCCGATTCGGGCCAGCCGAATTCGATCAGCCACGGTTCGCGCTGTCCGAGTGTCAGCGCATGCCGAATGTAGGGCACCGTGTCGGCGGGGAGCGAATCGGGCGTGCACCATATGAGTTCGGCGCACTTCTCAGGCTCGGCGACGCGCGGCTCGCCGGTCCACGCCCTCGCGCGCAGGAAGAAATCGATGCGATTGGTGTCGGAACGCCGGTGCATCACACCGACCATTTCGAGTGCCGTTGCGCCCAAGGTGACGCCGGTTTCCTCGAACAGCTCGCGGGCTGCCGCCATGCGCACCGATTCCCCCGGCTCGACGTGCCCGCCCGGCAGACTGAACAAGCCATCGAAGAAACCGGTGTTCCGCCGGCGCATGAGCAAGACGCGCCCCGCGCGCAGCAAGATGCCATGCGCGCCGGTCGGTATGCCCGATACCGCCCGACTCACTTCGAACCCGTGCTGCCGAATCCGTTTTCGCCGCGCGACGAAGCCGAGAAGCTGTCCACCACGTTGAAACCGACCTGAAGCACCGGCACGACAACGAGCTGAGCGACGCGCTCCATCGGCTCGATCTCGAAGGTCGTGTGACTGCGATTCCACAGCGAAACGAAAATCTGGCCCTGATAGTCCGAATCGATGAGGCCGACGAGGTTGCCCAGCACGATGCCGTGCTTGTGACCGAGGCCGGAGCGCGGCACGATCATTGCCGCGAGTCCCGGGTCCGCCAGGTGGATGGCCATGCCGGTGGGCACGAGATGCGTCTCACCCGGTTCGAGGAACACCGGCGCGTCCAGACAGGCGCGCAAGTCGAGTCCCGCCGAGCCGGTCGTGGCGTAGTGCGGTGGCTGCCGCTTGAGTCGTTCGTCAAGCAGGATGACGTCGATGCGATGCATGGCAGTTTCGTCCGTCGTTCAGGTTTCAGGCAACAGGCCGGCGAGGTGTTCGACGATGTGCCGCGCGACTTCGTCTTTAGGACTGCGCGCCAGCGGATGGCGACCCGCGTCATCGTAGATGACGACGACGTTGTCGTCCTGGCCGAGCCCGTCCTGCACGAGGTTGCCGACGATCATCGGCAGCTTTTTCTGCTTGCGCTTGCCTTCCGCATAGGCATCCAGATCGCGGCTCTCGGCGGCAAATCCGACACAGAACGGTGCGTTCTCCATCGCCGCCACCTCGGCCAGGATATCCGGATTGGGCACCAGCGAGAGTCTCAAGGTGTCGGCAGACTTCTTCATCTTGTGCTCGGCGGCATCTGCCGGCCGATAGTCGGCCACCGCGGCGACGCCAATGAATACGTCCGCGCCGTCGAGATGGGCGCGCACCGAATCACGCATCTCCCGTGCCGACGTAACGTGCACGCAGCTCACGCCGAGCGGCACGTCGAGCGACACCGGGCCGCTCACCAGCACGACCTCGGCCCCGGCCTGCACCGCGGCTCGCGCCAGCGCATACCCCATCTTGCCCGAGCTGATATTGGTGATACCACGCACCGGATCGATCGCTTCGAATGTGGGGCCGGCGGTCATCACGACCTTGCGCCCCGCCAATCGCTTGGGCTGGAAGTGCGCAATGATCGCCTCGCACAAGGCCTCGGCTTCGAGCATGCGCCCGTCGCCCACTTCGCCGCAGGCCTGATCGCCGGCGTCGGGCCCGAGCAGACCGACGCCGTCGTCATGCATGCGGGCGATATTGCGCTGTGTCGCCGGGTGTTCCCACATCTGCCGATTCATCGCCGGCGCCACCAGCAAGGGGCAATCTCGCGCCAGGCAAAGGGTCGTGAGCAAATCGTCACATCGGCCATTGGCCAGGCGCGCAATGACATCTGCGGTAGCCGGCGCAATGACGATCAGGTCGGCGTCACGCGACAGATCGATATGCGCCATATTGTTGCTCATGCGCGGATCCCACAAATCGGTCCATACCGGGTGACCGCTCAGCGCCTGGAAAGTCACCGCTGTGACGAAATGTGCGCCGCCTTCAGTGAGCACCACGTGCACGCTGGCGCCCGCCTTGCCCAGCAAGCGCGTCAACTCGGCTGCCTTGTAGGCTGCGACGCCGCCCGTGACACCAAGCACGATCTTCCTGCCTCTCAGTTCGCTCATGACATCCACATAGACGTAATATCAATCGACGACAAACAAGGCGATTGTACTTCATGGCAATTACGGACTGGCCCGCCGCCGAAAGGCCGCGGGAGAAACTGCTCGAACGTGGTGCAGCGGCGCTCTCCGACGCGGAACTGCTCGCCATTTTCCTGCGCGTGGGTGTGCGCGGAAAGAGCGCGGTCGACCTCGCGCGCGATCTGCTCAAGCATTTCGAATCGCTCGGCCGCCTGTTCAGTGCAGATCAGCGCGAGTTCAGCGCCTTTCCCGGCATGGGTCAGGCCAAGTTCACTCAACTGCAGGCGGTGATGGAGATGGCGCGCCGCGCGCTCGCCGAAGACATGGCCGACGGCGACCTCTTCGACGCGCCCGAAAAGGTCAAGCACTGGTTGCAACTGCAGCTCGGCCGGCTCGAACACGAGGAGTTCGCCGTGCTGCTGCTCGACGCGCAGAATCGCCTCATCGCCATAGAGTGCCTGTTTCGCGGAACATTGACGCAAACCAGCGTGTATCCACGCGAAGTGGTCAAGATCGCGCTGCGCTACAATGCGGCGAGCCTGATGCTGGCCCACAATCACCCGTCGGGCTGCCTTGAACCGAGTCAGTCTGATCGAAGCCTCACGCGCACCCTGCGTGACGCGCTGGCGCTGGTCGACGTGCGCGTGCTCGATCACTTCATCGTCGGACGCCGTGGCGTCGAATCTTTTGCGGAGCGCGGCTGGATGTAAGCGCCACGCATGCCACGGGCCTTGCTCATTTGCGCCGCCTTACTGTAAGATCGGCGGCTTTTCGAAAACCGATTTCTCTGGAGCACAGTCATGGCTCGCGTTTGCCAAGTGACCGGTAAGGCACCGATGGTGGGCAACAACGTTTCCCACGCACACAACAAAACAAAGCGTCGCTTCCTGCCGAACCTGCAAAATCGCAAGTTCTGGAGCGAAGCGGAAAACCGCTGGATCCGTCTGCGCGTATCCGGCGCCGGCCTGCGGACAATCGACAAGAAAGGCATCGATGTCGTTGTTGCCGATCTTCGCGCCCAAGGCACCAAGATCTAATTTCTACCCCTCCTGCCCCTAGACGGAGACTGACATGGCCAAAGGCGCCCGCGAAAAAATCAAGCTCGAGTCCAGTGCTGGCACCGGACATTTCTACACCACCAGTAAAAACAAGCGCACCACGCCTGCCAAGCTGGAAATCAAGAAGTTCGATCCGGTGGTGCGCAAACACGTGATGTACAAGGAAACCAAGCTCAAGTAAGTGTTCGCGCCGGCGACGGCCGGACGGACTTTGCTGCAAGCCCGCCACTGGCGGGCTTTTCTTTTGTGCGCTCCGCGGCGCGAGCGCGCATAAAAAAAGACTGCCTGCGGCAGTCTTTTTCAAGTCGCTGCAACCGGCTGATGCCGATATCAGGCGGCCTGGATGTTGGAGGCTTGCTTGCCCTTCGGACCCTGCGTGACCTCGAAACTCACTTTTTCGCCTTCTTTGAGGCTTTTGAAACCACTCATATTGATTGCCGAGAAGTGAGCGAACAAGTCCTCGCTACCGTCGTCGGGCGTGATAAAGCCAAAACCTTTGGCGTCGTTAAACCATTTCACAGTACCAGTTGCCATGTTACTAATTTCCTTCCTTACAGAACCGTTATCTCGACGTCCGGAACCCCGAACCGCCCCTCTAAGTCTACGTCAGCGACCAGCGGCACGGTGACGACAACCCAACAGGTGCTCGACAGCTTTACCCATACGGGCATAAAGCGTCAACGCTTTTGTGACACAAAAATTTGCTGCAATACAACAAATCGATGACAAATGGCAGGCTGTATTTTTGGACTTTGGAGCCGCCGGTGGCACTGCGCCGGTAATTTTATGCCAATCTGATAAGTCCGCAATGCAGCAACAGCGCAGCACACTGTGACACACAAACCACGCTCGATTGGCAACGGAATACGCCGCTTGCCATCCTCGAGCGCTTGATTAGAATGTTTCTCATGGCCGTTCGGAAACAAGACGATTCGCTGCTGGAGGCCGAAAAGACCCGTGTCGGCCCACCCCGCATGTACAAAGTATTGCTCCTCAACGATGATTTCACCCCGATGGACTTCGTTGTTGGCGTACTGCAGAAATTTTTTGCCATGGATCGCGAACGCGCGACGCGCGTAATGCTCCAAGTCCATACGGAAGGTCGCGGTGAGTGCGGGGTTTTTCCCAAGGACATCGCAGCCACCAAGGTCGAGCAAGTCATTGCCCACGCCCGGCAATACCAGCATCCGCTAGCATGCGTGATGGAGGAGAATTGAGAATGATCGCGCAAGAGCTTGAAGTCAGCCTGCACATGGCCTTTGTCGAGGCTCGCCAGAAGCGGCATGAGTTCATTACCGTTGAACACCTGCTGCTGGCGCTGCTCGACAATCCGTCGGCCGCCGAAGTGCTGCGCGCCTGCTCGGCCAACGTCGAGACCTTGCGCCGCGAGTTGACGGATTTCATCAACGAACACACACCGACCGTCGAAGGCGACGAGGAGATTGACACGCAGCCGACGCTCGGCTTCCAGCGCGTGATTCAGCGTGCCATCCTGCATGTCCAGTCGTCGGGCAAGAAAGAGGTCACCGGCGCCAACGTGCTGGTGGCGATCTTCGGCGAAAAGGAATCGCACGCGGTCTACTTCCTGCAGCGGCAGGACGTATCGCGCCTCGACGTGGTCAACTTTATTTCGCACGGCATCTCGAAGCAGGACGCCGGTTCGGGTGCCCCCGATGCGACACCGCCCTCGGCTGAGTCCGAGCACGGTGAGCAGGAAGGCGAAAGCGGCCAGTCGGGCGGCGCGCTGGAAAACTTCACCCAGAACCTCAATCAGCAAGCATTGCTTGGCAAGATCGATCCGCTGATCGGGCGTGACAAGGAAGTCGAGCGGGTCATCCAGACGCTGTGCCGTCGCCGCAAGAACAATCCGCTGCTGGTCGGCGAAGCCGGTGTCGGCAAGACTGCGATTGCCGAGGGTCTGGCGCGCCGCGTGGTCGAAGGCCGCGTGCCCGAAGTGCTGGCCGACGCCCAGGTGCATGCGCTCGACATGGGCGCACTGCTCGCCGGCACGAAGTACCGCGGCGATTTCGAACAGCGCCTCAAGGCCGTTCTCAAACAGTTGCAGAGCAATGCCAATTCGATTCTGTTCATCGACGAAATTCACACGCTGATCGGCGCCGGCGCGGCCTCCGGCGGCACGCTCGATGCCTCGAATCTGCTCAAACCGGCGCTCTCTTCGGGTGCGCTGAAGTGTATTGGCGCGACCACCTACAGCGAGTTCCGGCAGATCTTCGAGAAGGATCACGCGCTGTCGCGCCGCTTCCAGAAGATCGACGTCACCGAACCGTCGGTATCCGAGACGGTCGAGATTCTCAAGGGACTCAAATCGCGCTTCGAGGAACATCACAGCGTGCGCTATTCGGCCGCAGCATTGGCCTCGGCCGCCGAATTGTCCGCCAAGTACATCAATGACCGCCATCTGCCCGACAAGGCGATCGACGTGATCGACGAAGCCGGTGCGGCACAGCGAATCCTGCCCAAATCGCGCCAGCGCAAGACCATCGGCAAAGGCGAGATCGAGGACATCGTGGCCAAGATCGCCCGCATTCCACCGCGCTCTGTGTCGAGCGACGACAAGGCCGCATTGAAGACGCTCGACCGCGATCTCAAGAACGTCGTTTTCGGCCAGGACCAGGCAATCGACGCGCTTGCCAAGGCAATCAAGATGTCGCGTTCCGGCCTCGGCGCGCCCGGCAAACCAATCGGCAGCTTCCTGTTCAGCGGCCCAACTGGTGTCGGCAAGACCGAGGTCGCGCGTCAGCTCGCCTTCACCATGGGTATCGAACTGGTGCGCTTCGACATGTCGGAGTACATGGAACGTCACGCCGTGAGCCGTCTGATCGGCGCGCCGCCGGGCTATGTCGGCTTTGACGAAGGCGGCTTATTGACCGAGGCGATCACCAAGATGCCGCATTGCGTGTTGCTGCTCGATGAGGTCGAGAAGGCGCATCCGGATATCTACAACATCCTGCTGCAAGTGATGGATCACGGCACGCTAACCGACAACAATGGACGCGAAGCCGACTTCCGTAATGTGATCATCGTAATGACCACCAACGCGGGGGCAGAGACCATGCAGAAAGCGGTGATGGGCTTCGCCGCCAAGCGCGAGGCTGGCGATGAGATGGCGGAAATCAAGCGCCTGTTCTCGCCGGAATTCCGCAACCGTCTCGACGCCATCATTTCGTTCAAGGCGCTCGACAACGAGATCATCCTGCGGGTGGTCGACAAATTCCTCACCCAGCTCGAAGCGCAGTTGCACGAGAAGAAGGTGGAAGCGACCTTCACCGAAAAACTGCGCACCTGGCTGGCTGCGGAAGGCTTCGATCCGCTCATGGGCGCGCGGCCGATGTCGCGGCTCATTCAGGACTCGATACGATCGGCATTGGCTGACGAACTGCTGTTCGGCCGTCTCGCAAATGGCGGCAAGGTGATTCTCGATCTGGACGACAACGAGAAACTCGTGCTGTCCTTCGACGAAGAGCTGGTTCCCAGTTCCTGACGGAGAAGTGTGCATCCAAACAGGGCGGCCATCAGGCCGCCCTTTTGTTGTCGCAGTTGCTGATAGAATCTGCCCTCGTTTTTCAATCGTCGACTCACGAGGAGCCCGCTGTCATGAGTTTTCAGACTGCCGATCTTTGCGACACGCATGGGGCCAACGTCCGCGTCGTCCAGCCGATGTTTCGCAGCCTTGGCGGAAAAAAGGCCTTTCACGGCGCGATCGCCACGCTCAAGGTCTTCGAAGACAATTCCCTGGTCCGGTCCACCCTTGAAACGCCGGGCAATGATCGCGTGCTCGTTGTCGACGGCGGCGGCTCGACGCGATGTGCGCTGGTTGGCGACCAGTTGGGCGTACTCGCCGTCGACAACGGATGGGCCGGCATCATCGTCTATGGCTGCATTCGCGATTCTCGTGTCATCGGCACGATGGATCTTGGCGTCTTCGCCCTCGGCACCCATCCGCGCAAAAGCGTGAAAAAGAACGTAGGCGATTCCGACGTCCCGGTCACCTTCGGCGGTGTCACCTTCACGCCGGGCGAACATGTCTATGCCGACGAAGACGGTGTCATCGTGAGCACCGCCGCGCTGCTGTAATCTGTGGCGGTCGGCCGGTGCAGTCAATGCCGCCCGGCATGCACGAGCGACCCGCCATTCATACCGCCAAAAGATTTCTCTTATGTCTTATATAAGACTGTTGCTGCCCTGCAGAAATGCGCTTATAATCGCCGCACAGCATGGGTAGCCCCTGGCTGCTTTAATCCGACTTGGAGCCGCGCCGGCTCAGGTACAGGCTTTTGTTCTGTTTCAACTGCAATCGAAGGAATTCATCATGTCGCAATCCCGTGAACAGCAAATCGCTGCCCTCAATAAAGACTGGGCCGAGAACCCGCGCTGGCAGTCCGTCGAACGTGGCTACTCGGCCGAAGACGTCGTGCGTCTGCGCGGCAGCGTTCAGCCCGAGCACACCCTCGCCCGCCGAGGCGCTGTAAAGCTGTGGGATCTGATTCACGGCTCGGCCAAGAAGGGTTACGTCAACAGCATGGGCGCGATCACGGCGGGTCAGGCAATGCAGCAGGCCAAGGCGGGTATCGAGGCGGTTTACCTCTCCGGCTGGCAGGTCGCTGCCGACGGCAACACGTCCGAGACGATGTATCCGGATCAGTCGCTGTACGCGTACAACTCGGTGCCGACCATGGTGCGTCGCATCAACAACACCTTCCAGCGCGCGGACGAAATTCAGTGGAAGAACATCTGCGACGGCAAAATGAACGAGTCCGATGCGCTCGACTTCTTCCTGCCGATCGTCGCTGACGGCGAAGCCGGCTTTGGCGGCGTGCTCAACGCCTACGAACTGATGAAGAACATGATCATCGCAGGCGCCGCCGGCGTGCACTTCGAAGATCAGCTCGCCGCGGTCAAGAAATGCGGCCACATGGGTGGCAAGGTGCTGGTGCCCACGCAGGAAGCAGTGCAAAAGCTCACCGCCGCCCGTCTCGCCGCCGACGTGCTTGGCGTGCCGACCCTGATCCTTGCCCGCACCGACGCGGAAGCCGCCAACCTGCTGACCTCCGATTTCGACGAAAACGACAAGCCATTCGTCACCGGCGAGCGCACTGCGGAGGGTTTCTACCGGGTCAAGAACGGTCTCGAGCAAGCCATCTCACGCGGCATCGCCTACGCCCCGCACGCCGACCTGGTGTGGTGCGAGACCGGCACGCCGGATTTGGGATTCGCGCGCGAGTTCGCTCAGGCCGTGCTCGACACGAGTCCGAACAAACTGCTCGCCTACAACTGCTCGCCTTCGTTCAACTGGAAGAAAAACCTCGACGACGCGACCATCGCGAAGTTCCAGGACGAACTCGCCGCGATGGGCTACAAGTACCAGTTCATCACCCTCGCCGGCATTCACAACATGTGGTACAACATGTTCGATCTGGCCTACCATTACGCCCGCGGCCAAGGCATGAAGCACTATGTCGAGAAGGTCCAGGAACCCGAATTCGCCTCGCGCGATCGTGGCTACACCTTCGTGTCGCACCAGCAGGAAGTGGGCGCCGGCTACTTCGACGACGTCACCACCGTCATTCAGGGCGGCGCCTCGTCGGTGACCGCGCTGACCGGTTCGACCGAAGAAGAGCAGTTCGACTGACCGTCACTGCTGGCGGCGCGCCTTGTGCGCGTCGCACGCATGAAAGGCCGCCTTTATCGGGCGGCCTTTTTTCGTCGACAGCAGGGTCGGTCAGCGAGCGCCACCATATTCCGACGCGATGGCATCGCAGTCGGGCAGCACATCCGTCTCGGCGAGCGCGCCGGCTTCCCATTCGCGCATGCCCGGATGTGCCAGCATGGCATCGCGATACGCTGCAGCGACCGGCGGAAGGTCGACGTTGTACGTATTAAAACGCCACACCACCGGCGCGAACATCGCGTCGGCAATGCTGAAATCGCCGAACAGCCACGGGCCACGGTCGCCGGCGAACTTTTCGCGCGCCTCGGTCCAGATCTCCGCTACGCGGTCGATGTCAGTCTGCACCTGTGCGTCGGCGGGTTTGCCTTTCAGGCGCAGCTTGATGTTCATCGGCATCGCGCCACGCAAGGCGCCAAATCCGCCATGCATCTCGCTGGCCACGCTGCGTGCGCGTGCGCGCGTCATTTCGTCGTCCGGCCACAACCCGGCGTAGCGCTCGGCCAGAAACTCGGCGATCGCCAGCGTTTCCCATATCTGAAAGCCGTCGACATGCAAACACGGCACCAGACCATTGGCCGAGTAGCCGCGGTGTTTGTCGTGCACGCCGACACCGAGTACCTGCACACGATGCGGCTCGAAAGGAATGTCGAAATGGCGCATCAGCAACCACGGTCGAAGTGACCATGAGGAATAGTTCATGTTGCCGAAATACAAGGCGTACATTCGGATCTCCTGTCGAACACGTCCTGGCATTGTGCCGCAAGAGCGAGCCGCCCTGCGCACCGTGGCGTGCAGGACGGCATCGTGTCGAATATCAGGACGCGCGTTGCTCGCTCGCCCGCATACGCCGCATGCGGCATCCACCCCCGCCGTGACGGCCCGACAAAGCAGCCACACCGACGCCGATTGGAATCAACGGCCACCAGGTGGAGAACATCTCGCGCACCCCGTCCAGCGGCAATACGCCCAGATTGGCAAGCAGGAAGAGCGTACCGAGCGCGATCAGCAGCAGCGGGAACAGACGCATGCGCACGCCGCCCGTCTTATTCATGCCAACCACCACGACGGTGGCGGCGCTCGAATCGAAACTCCTCATCGAACACAGCCTGTTGTTCGGCGTTCAGCGTCGGGTAGAGCGTCTGCGTCGCCTCCGTAAGGGTACTCACCAAGGCCTGGCCGCGCGCGAGCCCCGCCTGCACGTGTTCGAGCCGACCGAGCGCCGTGCCCGGCATCGCGCCTGCGCGCCACTCATGGACGGCCGTCTCGAGATCTTTCGCCTCGGCCTTCAGTTGCGTCTCGAAGCTGTCCCATGCCGCCTGTTGCCCGGGCTGAAGCTTGAGCGCCGACTCGATCCGGTCGAGCTTCGCTTCGGTCTTGCGGGAAATCGGCGCGCCCTCGCACCACTCGCCACCGCGCGCCACCACGGCCGTTGCACCCAGGCCGGCGAGCGCCGTCGCGCCGATCAACGAGAGAATGATAGTTTTGCGTTTCATGTCTGGCTCCTGTCAGTGCCACCCGAGCGGTGGCGGTGAAGCCAGTATCGGCGCGCCATGTATGCGCCGTTTGTCTGCAAGGCCGCTGTTTGGCAAGGCTGTGTATCGCCGCCCGGCGCTGATACATTGGCATACAAAGAGCCGCGACTGGCGCGGTATAAGTCATGCATGCATTCTTCCGTGGCAACCCATGACCGACACGCCCGATCACATCCTCATCGTCGACGACGACCGCGAGATTCGCAGCCTGCTCGCCGAATACCTCGAAAAGCAGGGGCTGCGCTGCACGGCCGTGGCCGACGGGCGCCAGATGCAGAGCGCACTTGCCTCGGCGCGTTTCGATCTCATCGTGCTCGACCTCATGCTGCCCGGTGAAGACGGCCTCACCCTGTGCCGCAACCTGCGCGCCACATCGCAGATTCCGGTGCTCATGCTGACGGCGCGCGGCGACGACATGGACCGCATTCTCGGTCTTGAAATGGGCGCCGACGATTACCTCGCCAAACCCTTCGTGCCGCGCGAACTGCTGGCGCGCATCAAGTCGGTGCTGCGCCGCACCCGCGCCCTGCCGCCGAACCTTGTGGACGCGGCGACGCCGCGCATGCGCTTCATCGACTTCGCCCACTGGCGTCTGGACACGATCGAACGCCACCTGATCGATCCCGACGGCGTCACCGTACCGCTCACCGGCGGCGAATACCGTCTGCTCGCGGTGTTTCTTGCTCACCCTCAGCGCGTGCTTAACCGCGATCAACTGCTCGAACTGACGCAGGGACGCGAAGCCGACG
>CBDULG010000033.1:0-15976 GCA_965367985.1 uncultured Rhodocyclaceae bacterium | reverse complement strand
GACGTAACCGGCCAGCCGGATCGTTCGCGCAACGCGATTCAGGTCGCCCGCGCATGCCGCGCGTAACTGCGCGATCAGGTTCAGGGCACAGATGCGGGCGGCTTGCTGCCCTTCTTCAATGCTGAACGGCGCGCCAAGTTTGCCGACGAATCGCCGCTCCCCGTTCCAGTGGCACAACTGCCCGGTCAGAAAGATCAGGTTGCCGACGCCCATATACGGAACGTAGTTCGCGCCGGGCGCGCTTGGGTGCGGCAATTCGACACCAAGCGCCCTCAATCTTTCCTCGACGTCCTGCGACACGCTTTCGCCCTCCGTCTTTCCCGCTGGTTGTGTGCTTACGCATGCCCAACTGCGTGCTCAGACACGCTCGAAAATTCCCGCCGCACCCATGCCCGTGCCGATGCACATCGTGACCATGCCGTATTTGACCGAGGCGTCGCGCTGCATGGCGCTCATCACGGTGGCGGTGCGGATGGCGCCGGTGGCACCCAGCGGATGGCCGAGGGCGATTGCGCCGCCGAGGGGATTGACCTTGTCGGGATCGAGATCGAGCTGGCGCATGACTGCGAGCGCCTGCGCGGCGAAGGCTTCGTTGAGTTCGATCCAGTCCATATCGGCCTGCTTGAGCCCGGCGGCGGCGAGCGCGCGCGGTATCGCTTCAACGGGGCCGATGCCCATGATCCGTGGCGGCACGCCGGCTACGGAGAAGCTCACGAAGCGTGCGATCGGCGTGACGCTGTAGCGTTTGAGCGCCGCTTCGCTCATCAGCAACACGGCGCCTGCGCCGTCCGACATTTGCGAGCTGTTGCCGGCGGTGACCGAGCCACGTGCAGCGAACACCGGGCGCAGTTTGGCGAGCGATTCCAGCGAGGCGTCGGCGCGCGGACCTTCGTCGGTGTCGCACACCGTCTCGGTGATGCGCACCGCACCGTCCGCGCCCGGCAGGTGCGTGCGTACTGTATACGGCGTGATCTCACGCTCGAACAGCCCCGCGGCGATGGCGGCCACTGCACGCCGGTTGGATTTCAATGCGAAGGCGTCCTGATCCTCGCGGCTCACTTTCCACTGCTCGGCAACCTTCTCGGCGGTGATGCCCATTCCATAGGCAATGGCAATGTTTTCGTCGTTGGCAAAAATGGCCGGGTTGAGGCTGGTCTTGTTGCCGGTCATCTGGGGCATCACGCTCATCGACTCGGTGCCCGCGGCGAGAATGACATCCGCCTGGCCAAGGCGGATCTGGTTGGCCGCATCGGCCACCGCCTGAACGCCCGATGAGCAGAAGCGATTGATGGTGATGCCCGGCACGGAATCCGGCAGGCCGGCGAGCAGTGCGCCGATGCGCGCCACGTTCATGCCCTGCTCGGCCTCCGGCATGGCGCAGCCGGTAATGACATCGGAAATCTCAGCCTCATTGAGCCCCGGCACAGTGTCGACCACCGCACGCAGCACGTGGGCGAGCATGTCGTCGGGGCGCACATGGCGGAACATGCCGTTGCGCTTGGACACCGGGGTGCGCGTGGCGGCAACGATGTAGGCATCCTGAATCTGTTTGCTCATGGTGCGATCTCCGGATCAGTTTCTCAGCGGCTTGCCTGTTTCCATCATGTGCGCGATGCGCTGCTGGGTCTTTTCGTTCCGCAAAAGCTCGACGAACTGTGCGCGCTCGACATCGAGAATCCATTGCTCGGGCACCCGCGCGTTGGTTTCCACTTCACCGCCGCACAGCGCGGTGGCGGCGGCCCGGGCGACGGTGTAGTCGTAGGCGGAGATGAAACCGCCTTCGGCCATATTCACCAGCATCATTTCGCAGGTGGCGATGGCATTGCGCCCGGCGGCGGTGACCGCGCGGTTGACCAGTGGCGGACGATAGCCCGCTTCGGCCAGCCCGCGGGCGCGTCGCAGCGCCGCGTACAGCAGCTCGTGCGGGTGAAACAGGATGTCGTCCGACGCTTTGGCAAAGCCCAGCTGCACCGCTTCCTGCGCACTCTTGGCCACCGTCGCCATGGCGATCGTCTGAAAGGCGTTCTGGATGTAGGGGAAGACGTCACCGCCGGCCGCGCGCTGCGCCAGGGTGTGCGCCTGCAGTGCGAACTCCTTGCAGCCGCCGCCGGCAGGAATCAGGCCGACACCCGCTTCGACGAGACCGACATAGCTCTCCAGCGACAGTACGCGGTGCGCCGCGTGCATGACGAATTCACAACCACCGCCCAGCGCGAGGCCGTCAACGGCCGCGACCACCGGCACCTGTGCGTGCTTGATGCGCATCGACACCTGCTGAAACTTGGCAACGTTGTGTTCGAGCCGGTTGAATTCGCCCAGCTTGATGGCCTCGGCCACTTGCATGAGGTTGGCGCCCACGGCAAACGGCGCCTCGTGCCAGATCACCGCGCCGTCAAGATCGCGCTCGGCGCGCGACAGCGCTTCGAGCAGGCCGTCGAGGACTTCGTCGCCGATCGCGTGAATCTTGGCGACGAACGAGATGATGCCGATGCGCGCGTCCTGATCGGGGCGCGTCCATAGGCGCACCGCTTCGCTGGCCCACAGGGTCTTTCCCTGATCGGGCGGTGCTTCGCCGTGCACGGTGTCGGGGTACAGCTGGCGCGCGTAGACCGGCAGGGTCGAACGCGCCTTGAGCGCGTCGTCATGTGCCGAGTAGGCGCCCTCGGCAGTGTGCACCCCGTGGCGCTCCATGACCCATTTGGGTAGCGGCGTATCGGCCATGGTGCGCCCGGCGGCGATGTCGGCGGCAATCGCCTTGGCAATCTCTTCCCAACCGGCGGCTTGCCAGGTTTCGAAGGGGCCGGCGGTCCAGCCGAAGCCCCAGCGCATGGCGAAATCGACATCGCGCGCATTGTGGGCGATACCGGCCAGATGACAGGCGCAATAATGGAAAACGTCACGAAAGATCGCCCAAAGGAACCGTGCCTGCGGGTGTTCGCTGGCGCGCAGTTTGGCAAATCTTTCGACCGGATCGCTCAGTTTGAGCAGCGCCGCTACCTCGGGCGCCACCTTGCCCTCGCTGGGCCGGTACTTCTCCTGCACCGGATCGAGTACGGTAATCTGCTTGCCTTCCTTGCGGTAGATGCCGGCGCGCGTCTTCTGTCCAAGCAAGCCCTTGTCGATCAGCGTGCGCAGCCACGCCGGCACCTTGAAGTAGGCATGCCAGGGGTCGTTGGGCAATGTCGTGTCCATGGTATGGATGACATGGGCGAGGGTGTCGAGGCCGACCACATCTGCGGTGCGGTAGGTGGCGCTCTTGGGCCGGCCGATGCGCGGCCCGGTGAGCGCGTCGACCTCGTCGAAGGCCAGACCGAGGCGCTTGGTGTGATGCATCACTGCGAGGATCGAGAACACGCCGACACGGTTGGCGACGAAATTCGGCGTGTCCTTGGCGCGCACGATGCGTTTGCCCAGGCGCGTCGTCAGCCAGCTTTCGAGTTGGTCGAGCATGGCGGCATTGGTGGTCGCCGTGGGGATCAGTTCAACCAGCGCCATATAGCGCGGCGGGTTGAAAAAATGGATACCGCAGAAGCGCCCGCGCAGCGCCTCTGGCATGCCTTCGGAGAGCGCATTGATCGACAGACCCGAGGTATTCGAGGCAAAAATCGCTGTCGGCCGAATGTGCGGCGCGACCTTTTCGTAGAGCCCGAGCTTCCATTCCATCTTTTCGGCGATCGCCTCGATGATCAGGTCGCAGCCATGCAACTTGTCCAGATCGGTATCGTAGTTCGCCGCCTCTATTTGCTGCGCACGGTCTGCGCGCGCCAGGGGCTTGGGCTCGATCTTGTTCAGGCCGTCGATCGCCTTGCCGGCAATTGCGCTGGGCTTGCCATCCTTCGCCGCCAAGTCGAACAACAGCACCGGAAGATCGGCGTTGGCGCAGTGAGCGGCAATCTGCGCGCCCATTACGCCCGCACCGAGCACGGCCACTTTGCGGATGATCAGTTTATTCACTTGCTTCTCCTCGGTGAGCGCGCGTGCGCTCGACTCCACGTCGACACGGAACCAAGAAAACGGCGCGGCCGCAGCCGCGCCGCACGCGGGGTCGGATCAGAACGCCATCGAATACTGTGCGCCGAGAATCCACACGCGCGCGTCGTAAACGCCAGTGACGCGCCCGCGCAACGGCGCCGCCGCGGCGCCCTGGTCGTTGTCGATCTTCGACTCCGGGATATACAGATAGGCCACGCCAAAATCGAGCTTGCTCTGCGGGTTCATCCGCCATTGCGCGCCAGCGGTGAACCAGGTGCGGTTATTGTCGGGGAGCGATACCAGCCGGGTCGAGGGGCTACGCACCGGCGTCTGGTCGTAGGCGATGCCGAACTTCAGCGTCCAGTCGTCCCGCAGCAGATAGTTGGCGCCCAGTGCAATGCGCCAGGTGTCGCGGAAATCCGCTTCGAGGGTTTGCGCCGTGGCGCCGTTGAGCGGCCCCGAGGTGCGCACGATGTCGATATCGCTGATGCTGCTCCAGCCGGTCCACGACACGTCGCCGAGCATTTCCCAGCGGTTATTGAGTTGCTGATTGACGCTGAGGATAAAGGTATCCGGCAACTCGACCTCGGCTTCGGCGTTGGACGACGACGCGCCATTCAGCACCGCATCAGGCCCCGAGACCTCGAGCGTGCCGCTGAGCGTGTGCTTGATTTTGGAGCGATACGAAACGCCGACCCGAGTGGTGTCGGACAGCGAGAACAGCGCACCGGCGTTCCAGCCCCAGGTGTTGTCGGCCGCATCCAGCGTCACGATTGAGGACGACAGCGGGCGGGGCACCGGACCGAGGCCGGCGACCGGCACATTGAAAATACCCACGGTGCGTTTGTATTCTGCTTCCATACGCTGCCAGTTCAAGCCGAAACCGACCGACACGACATCATTGACGCGATAGGCGATCGACGGGTTGATGTTGATTGTCTTGATCTCGAACTTGAGCGCCTGAGCCGCACCCAGCCACGGCTCGTTGTACTCGGTCACCAGTCCGAACGGCCCGCTCATGCCGACGCCGACGTACAAGTCCTTGTTAAGCGCCCATGACAGATAGGCGTTGGGGATGAACGCCCAGGAGCCGGCATCGTCACCGTCGCCGGTACCGGTAAGCGCGCCGGTGCTCGACCCGCGATCGGAAAATTTGAAGGTCGGGCGGACCGCATCGGCACCCAGACTGAATTCGCGCGCCTGCAGTTTCGTCATCCCCGCCGGATTGAAAAAGATGGTGCTGGCATTGTCGGCGACCGCGGCAGAGCCGGCGTAGGCGTTGGCCAGGCCGCTGCCATTTTGCTCGAGCAACTGAAAGCCCGAGGCCGCCGACTGTCCACTGGCCAGCGCGAACAGCGCCACCGGAGCCAGACGTGCGATATGTTTCGCGCTTTGCTTCATTCTCATTCAAGTCTCCTCGCCATGCACGACGGGACCGATCGCCCCGCCAGAATAAACTTTCCCGCCCTACATGAGCGGCGGCAACTCGCGCTTCGTCCCGTCCTGCGAGACCGCAACGTAAGTCAGGCGCGCTTCGGTCACTTTGACCACCATCGGATTCTCGGGATGCCGCTCGGCATAGACCTCGACGTCGACGGTGATTGACGAGCGGCCGACTTCGACGATTTCGGTATAGAAGCTGACGATGTCGCCCACCGATACCGCCTGCTTGAAATGGAACGAATTGACCGCCACGGTGGCGACGCGGCCGCGGGCGCGGGTGCGCGCAGGAACGGCCCCGGCAATATCGACCTGCGCCATGATCCAGCCGCCAAAGACGTCGCCGGCCGGATTGAGGTCCGCCGGCATGGGCATCACACGCAGCGTGGCGTGGCGGTTCGCGGGAAGCTGCGTGGGTCGCTCTGACATACGGATGGCGGTCCTCAGTACGTGGCGGAGGCATCCGCCGCGGGTGGATCGGCGTGCGTCGCGCGCTCGCGCGTCGCCAGATAGTTGAGCGGTCCGCCGCGGAAGGGCGCGAAGCCGGCGCCGAAAATCACGCCGGCATCGGCCAGATCGGCATCCGCCACCACGCCTTCGGCCACGCAGCGCTGCGCCGCCGTCAGCATCGGTTCGATAATACGCTCGGCCAGCCCGCCGGGCATCGTGCCGACGTCATCTTTTTGCGCTTTGCCATCCTTCCATGCGTAAAAACCCTGCCCGCTCTTCTTGCCCAGCCGCCCCGATTCCACCTTGTTGATCAGGCAGCGCGGCGGATCGCCCGCGGCCTCGCCGGCAAGCGACTTGCCCGCCGCAAGGGCGATGTCGAGGCCGACAGTATCGGCCAGTTCAACCGGACCCATCGCCATGCCGAAGTCGGTGAGCGCGGCGTCGATGGCTTCGGGCGCGACGCCTTCGTCCACGCAGCGCAGCGCTTCGAGCATATAGGGGCCAAGGACCGCGTTGACAAGGAAGCCCGGCGCGCTGTTGACCGGCAAGGGCAGCTTGTCGATGCGGCGCACAAAGGCGGCAGCCCGTTTGACGGTCTCGTCGTCGGACTGCGCACCGCGCACGACCTCGACCAGCGGCAGCTTGGCGACCGGATTGAAGAAATGAATACCGACCAGCCGCGCGGGATTGTCGAGTGACGTTGCGATGTCTTCGAGGCGCAGGCTCGACGTATTGGTGGCGAGCACGGCGTCGGCACGTGCGCGGCGCTCGAGATCGGCGAACAGAGCGCGCTTCGCCTCGAGGTCTTCGAAGATCGCCTCGATGATCACGTCGGCGCTGGCCGCGCCTGCGCCATCGGGGTCGGCGATCAGGCGGTCGAGGGTGAAGCGCACCTGCGTCTTGTCGCCGCGGTGCTTGCGTTCATAAAGTGTCGCGGCGCGTCCGATGGCCGGCGCGATGCGTTCGATCGACTGATCCTGCAGCGTCACCGTCATACCACGCAAGGCGCACCAGGCCGCGATGTCGCCGCCCATCGTGCCCGCGCCGACGACATGCACGCGGCGCGGCGAAAAATCGCTGTCCTTGCCAAAGCTCTTAAGCCGCTCCTGCAGGAAAAACACGCGAATGAGGTTCTGCGCGGTCGGCGAATTTAGAATCGCATCAAGCGATGCGGGATCGCCGGCCGGCACCTCGAGCGCATTGCCGTCGTGCTTCGACCAGATCTCGAGGATCGCGTAGGGCGCCGGATAGTGGGCACGCGGCGCTTTGCTTTGCACTTTCTTTCGCGCCTGCGCCGCAACGACGCTGCGCAGTCCCGGTTTCAGCATCAAGCGCTGTACAAGATCCGGTTGGTGCGGCGGCGCGCCGGAGGTCACCATCATGCGCGCCGCATTGTCCATGACGCGCGGCGGCACACACGCATCGACGAGGCCGAGACGTTTGGCCTTCTTGGCGTTCACGCCTTTGCCGGTGAGCATGAGATCGAGCGCGGCGCTCGGCCCGATCAGCTCGGGCAGGCGCTTCATGCCGCCCCATGCCGGCACAATGCCGAGCATTACTTCGGGCAGCGCCAGGCGCGTGTCGGGCACATCGACTGCAACGCGATACCGGCACGCCAGCGCCAGCTCGAGACCGCCGCCCATGCAGTGCCCGCGGATCAGCGCGAGCGTCGGGTAGCGCACCGCGGCGAGCCGGTTGAACAGATCCCAGCCACGCCTCACCAGGGCACGCGCCTCTTCGGCGGTGGACACCCGCGTAAACTCCTCGATGTCGGCGCCCGCAATGAAACCCGCGGGCTTGGCCGAGGCGATGATCAGCGCCTTGGGCGCGTCATTGTCGAGCGCAGTGAGCAGCGCCGCGAAGCCTTCGAGCGCGGCGCGCGACAGCGTGTTGGTCGAGCTGTCGGCGACGTCGAAGCCCGCGTAGGCGATGCCCTCATCGTCACGCGTCAGCCACCAGTGCGGCGCGCCGGCATCACCCGACGCTTGCCCCGTGGGCGCGATGCCTGGCTCTATTCGATGCTGATGAAGGGCTGCTTCATCCATTCCACCGTCCTCGTTGTGTCAATTCGAATCCTGCATGCCTGAATAGAACGGTCACACCGTCTCGATGAGCATCGCGCCGCCCTGCCCGCCACCGATGCAGATCGCCGCCATGCCGAGCTTCTTGCGCTCGCGCAGCAACACGGCGAGCAGGTGCAGCACGATGCGTGTGCCGCTGGCGCCCACCGGGTGGCCCTGCGCGATCGCCCCGCCATCGACGTTGAGCCGCTCCATGTCGAGTCTGCCGAGCGCCCCGTCGAGACCGAGCGCCTCGCGGCAGTAGTGTTCATCATTCCACGCCTGCAGGCAGGCGATGACTTGCGCGGCGAAGGCCTCGTTGATCTCCCAGTAATCCAGATCGTTGAGTCCCAGTCCGTGGCGCTGCAGGATGGGCGTGGCCGCGTGCACCGGCCCCAGACCCATGCGCTCGGGCGACAACGCCGCCCATTGGCTATCGACGATACGCGCCAGCGGGGTCAGGCCGTGGCGGCGCACGCCCGCCTCGGTGGCAAGCAGCAACCACACGCCGCCATCGGTGATCTGCGAGCTGTTGCCGGCGGTCACTTTGCCGTACTTGCGATCGAAGAAGGGCCGCAGTCGGGCCAGATTCTCGACCGTGGAATCGGCACGCACGCCATCGTCGGCGTCGTAGACGGTGCCGTCCTTGCCGACCAGCGGGACGATCTCGTCGTCAAAATGCCCCGCCGCCTGCGCAGCGCGCACGCGCTCATGGCTACGTGCGGCATACGCGTCCATCTGCTCGCGCGTGATGCCGAACATATGCGCCAGATTCTCTGCGGTCTGCCCCATCAGCTGCCCGCATACCGGATCGGTCAGCCCTTTCATGATGCCAACCACCGGCGCAAGGTGACTGAGCTTGAAGCGCCGCAATACCGCCATGCGTTGCCCCAGGGTTTTTGCCGCGTACCAGCTCGACAGCCAGCGCACCATCGGCACCGAGAGCAGCATCGGAGCGCGCGACAGCGCATCGACACCGCCCGCCAGGACGAGCTCGGAACGCCCCAGCTGCAGGTTGGCGATCGCCGAATCGATCGACTGCATGCCGCTGGCGCAGTTGCGCATCACCGTCCAGCCCGGCACCGCGTCGCCACAGCCCATGCGCAACGCCGCCACACGGCCGATGTTCACCTCGTCCGGTTCCGGGGAAGCGCAGCCCAGAATCACCTCATCGATCTGCCCGGCCGCGAAGGGCTGCCGGGCGAGCAGCGCGGTGCCCGCCGCGGTGGCCAGATCCGCCGCGGTGAACGGCCCGGGGGTATTGCGCGACTTGAGGAAGGGCGTGCGTGCGCCATCGACGATGTAGATCGGCTCATTCATTGTCGGCGGTCTCATGCGGCCTTGCGACGCAAATCCTGATCCTCCGGCGAAACATCGGAGAGCGCCTCGCGAAGGCCAAAGTCGTACTCGAAATCATCGACGCGTATGACCTTGTCGCGCAACTCGCCCTTGCGCTGAATGATTGCCAGCTCGGTATCGGAAATCACCCCTGCATCGCGCGCAGCGACGTACACCGCGTCGACGCCGCCGCCGATCATCAGGCCGGGCTGGAAACGCTCCGAACGCAGCGCCTCCTTTACCTTGGCCTCGACCGGTTCGGCCTCGATGGTGGCAACCAGCGCGGCCTCGATCGCCGCCACCGGATCTTCGATGTCGTGCGCGACATAGCAGCCGCCTGTCAGGCGCTCGCGTGTCGGCGAAGGTGAAATGAGCAGTTCCGCAACCTCGTGGCCGAGCTGGTCGGAGGGCACCACGTAGGGCCGGCCGAGCGGGAAGACCACCAGCCGGCGCAGAATGAAGGCGAACACCGGATTGGGGAAATTGGCGATCACCCCCTCGAAGGCGTTCTGCGCCTTGAACATCGCGTCCCACACCGCCCAGTGCATGAGCGGCGCATCCGACGCCTGCCGCCCTTCGGCTTCGTAGCGGCGCAGCGTGGCGGAAACGAGGTACATCAGCGAAAGGATGTCACCGAGGCGCGCCGAGAGCTTTTCCTTGCGCTTGAGCGCGCCGCCCATGGTGCCCATGGAGATGTCGGAAAGGAAGGCGAAGGCCGCCGAGTAGCGCGTCAGCTGCTGATAGTAGCGGCGCGTTTCGGGGGCCACATCGTCGGGCACCTTGACGAAATGCGAGCCGGTCAGACCCATCACCAGGGCACGGGCCGCATTGCGCAGGGTGTAGCTGACATGGCCCCACAAGGCGCGGTCGAAGGCTTTTCGATCGTTTTCCTGCGCGCTGTGCATTTCGTCGAGCACGTAGGGATGGCAGCGAATCGCCCCCTGACCGAAGAGGATCAGGCTGCGCGTGAGGATATTGGCGCCTTCCACCGTGATGCCGACCGGAATCTGTTCGTACGCGCGACCGAGAAAGTTCTGCGGCCCCAGGCAGATGCCCTTGCCGCCGATCACGTCCATGCCGTCGTTGACAGTCTGGCGGGCGCGCTCGGTGACATGGTATTTGACGATCGCCGAGACCACTGCCGGCTTTTCGCCCAGATCGACTGCACCCGCGGTGAAGGTGCGCGCCGCGTCCGAAAGATAGGTGTTCGCACCGATACGGGTGAGCGCCTCTTCCACCCCTTCGAAACGCCCGATCGCCGTCTTGAACTGATAGCGCACACGCGCGTAACCACCGACGGCGCGCGCGGTGAGAATCTGCATGCCGGTGTTCGAGCCCGGCAGCGAAATCGAACGGCCAGCGGCGAGCGATTCCATCAGCATGCGCCAGCCCTGGCCGACCATATCCGGCCCGCCGATGATGAATTCGAGCGGCATGAACACGTCGGTGCCGCGAATCGGTCCGTTCATCCACACTGCATTGAGCGGAAAATGGCGGCGGCCAATGTTGACACCCGGGTGGTCCCACGGCACCAGCGCCACTGTAATGCCGATGTCTTCCACCTCGCCGAGCAAATGATCGGGGTCATAAAGGCGGAAGGCGAGGCCAAAGACGGTGCACACGGGCGCCAGCGTGATGTAGCGCTTATCGAACGAGACCCTCATGCCGAGCACTTCTTCGCCCTGCCACATGCCCTTGCACACGACACCGGAATCGGGGATCGAGGCGGCATCCGATCCGGCCCACGGGCTGGTCAGCGCGAAGGCGGGAATGTCCTGGCCCGCGGCGAGCCGCGGCAGGTAATGATTCTTCTGCTCGTCGGTGCCGTAATGCAGCAGCAATTCGGCTGGCCCGAGTGAATTGGGCACCATCACGGTCACCGCAGCCTCGGGAGAGCGGGTGGACAACTTGGTGACGACCTGCGAATGGGCGTAGGCCGAGAACCCCTTGCCGCCGTATTGCTTCGGAATGATCATGCCGAGGAAACCCTTGGACTTGATGTAGTCCCACACTTCAGGCGGCAAGTCCTGTTTTCGTGTGCACTCCCATTCTCGTACCAGGCGGCACAATTCGCTGGTGTCCTCGTCGAGGAAACGCTGCTCTTCCTCATTGAGCTTTGGCCACGGATAGGCAAGCATCTTCTTCCAGTCCGGGCGGCCGCCGAACAGCTCGCCTTCCCACCACACCGATCCGGCCTCGAGCGCATCCTTCTCGGTTTGCGACATCGACGGCAGCGCCTTGCGGAAGGCCGCAAAAATGGGCGCGGTAACATGCTTCATGCGTAACGAGTCTATAAGAAACAACGCACACACGGCAGCGAACACGGCGAGCACGAATACCGTCACCCCTGCACCCCAGCCCCCTGCGCCGCCCAGCAGCAAGAGCCAGAGCGCACCGGTCGCGCACCACACGAGCAGCGGCGCACGCCGAAAGGCAAGCGCCACGAAAAGCACGGGGAAAGCCAACAATACCCAGATCATCCCAAACCTCTCCAAAAAAAATCAGCCGGCGAACGGCTCAGGCGGCGTCCTGACGCCGTAGCGAAGCGCCGCCGATCGCCGTGTCGGGCAAGGGCGCCCGCAAGCCGCCCAGCAAGAAAGACATCAGGCGCGGCATCAGGCGCGCCGGTTCTTCGTCGAAATCGCCCGCGAACAGGCGCAGCGCGTCGGTCCCGGCAATGGCATATGACATCGCGCCCATCATGAAATGGAAGCGCCACAGAATTTCTTCCCTTGGCACCTCGGGCAACGCACGGTACAGGGCGTTCATGAATCGTTGCACTACTTCGGAATATTCCTCGGCGAGAAACTGGCGCACGAAAGCGTTCGGCTCGGTGTAGGTCCGCCCCAGCAAGCGCATGAAGGTCGCGCCACCATGCGCCGTGTCGGCCGCCATCTCGAGCGACACGCCAAAAAACGCATCGACGATGCGGCTCGGCTTGACCGGCGAATCGCCCGCCGCCGCCTCCTGCGCATCGAGCGCCGCCAGCCGCCGCCGGTTCAAGTCGGTCAACCGCCGCCGAAAGACCTCCTGAATGAGTGCATCCTTGCTGCCGAAATGGTAATTGACCGCGGCGAGATTGACCTTGGCAGTCCCGGTGATCATGCGCATCGAAGTCGCTTCGAAGCCGTGCGTCATGAACAGCCATTCTGCCGCGTCAAGGATGCGCGCCCGCGTTTCCGGCCCCTGCTTCTGATTGGCAACACTCATACGGACCACGCTCGCTTGGGTTGTCATTGACACGGGTGTTGGCACAGCACCGTCGGAGCGAACGAATTCAAACGTTTGTTTGAATCATACGTTTCGCTAAGACGGTGTCAACTGCTTTCTAGGCGCGCTGACGCGAAAGATCAATTGGCAGTGCACCATTTTCGCGCCGTGCGGCGGCCCTCAGATCGGACGGCGATCGACCGGCCGTGATGACAACACCGGCGTCGCCGGCGCATACCGCGGAGGACGCAGCGCGCGCACCCTCCGCCTTCGGAATCCGGGTTGCACCTGAACACCGTGCGCGCGGGGTGGGCCGCTCAGTCGCCCTCGGCCGCGAAGCTCGACAACAGGATAATCTCGATCTCCTCGGTGATTTCTTCCTGCCGAGCGCGATTGGTTCGGCGCGCGAGGTCTTCAAGTTGTTCGTCGATACGCTGGCGCGCCTGCTCCATGTGATCGAGTCGCTGCTGGTTTTCATAAAGGAGCGCGTCGTACAGCGCGCAGCCGAGCGCGGTCTCCAGGAACTGGTCGATCAGCCCAGCATGAAGCCGCCTTGGTGGCAGATTGATGTGCAGCGGATGGCTGCGCTGCTTACCGCGGGGAGTGCGCATGGGGACCGGCAGCAAGGGATGGACTACCGCACCGCCCTCGCCGAGATAGAGCAGGCGAAGCGCCGGTGGGCTGTATTGGTCGGCCGTTTGCAGCAGTGGGGTGAGCGTGGCGACAAGCTCGACAAGAACGTTCTGAACTTCGTCTGCGAAACCCGCGCCGGGGATGCGCGCGGCCGCGTCACCGGACCAGGCGTCGGCAAGGCGGCTGCCCACGAGGACGACGTGCGGGGCCGAGCTATTGCCGCCGCGCAATGGAGGGCTGGCGCCTTGCGCGGCGTCCGGCGCGGGGTCTGGATTCGGGCCGTCGCAGGAATGACGGACATGGCCGGGCGAGAAATGATCGTCGCCTTCGCCAGTGGCAATAACCTCCTCTGCCGCGGCAATCAGCCGCTGGTTGAGGTCGCCGCAAAAACCGCGTTCAGAGCCAACGATGCACAGCACTTCGCCGCTCGACCGGGAGGGCGCAATGTGCTCGGAATAGTCACGGATGAAGTCTGCGAGTGTGGTCTCGACGATGCGCGCCGCGGCGCGCTGCGCGTCGATGAAGGTGGCGATACGCCGGCTCTCGACGAGTGCGAGGTTTTTCATCGCTCCGAGCAACTCGCCGATATCGGCGAGGCTGTCGCTATGCTGCTGCAGCTCGCGGCGCTTGCTCATGAGCCGGGCGCGGCCACCTCCGCCGTGGCGCTGGCGCCAGCCAGCCAACCGCGTACCGAGGAAAGCCATTGCGCGCGCGGGCTGTCGACGCTCAGTTCGCTGGTATCGACGCCTTCTCGCAACTGCTGCAGTGCGCTGGTGAGCGCGTCGCCTTCGAAACCGTCGAGCAAATTCTCGTTGCAGGCGATGAGCCAGGCGAGTTGGTCGGGCGGGCTGTGCGGGTCTAGCCGGTCCTGGCCGAGGATGTTGCGCAGCAGACGGCCACGGCGAATGCGTGATTCCATCGAGGCTTCGAGCTTGGCCCCGAAGCGCGTGAACACTTCGAGTTCGAGAAACTGCAAGTAGTCGAGCTTCATGCGGCCGGCCTCACGCTTGATGGCTTCGTGCTGCGCCTTGCCGCCGATGCGCGACACCGAGCGCGTGATGTCGATCGCCGGCAGAACCCCGCGAGCGAAGAGCGCGGTGTCGAAGTGGATCTGACCGTCGGTGATCGAGATGAGATTGGTGGGGATGTAGGCGGCGATCTCGCCCTGCTCGGTTTCGGCGATCGGCAGCGCGGTCATGCTGCCGCCGCCGCCCGCGGCGCAGAGCCGCGTGGAGCGCTCGAGCAGCCGGGCGTGGAGGTAGAAGATGTCTGCCGGATAGGCTTCGCGGCCGGGCGGGCGGCGCAGCAGAAGCGACAACTCGCGATAGGCGCGGGCGTGGGTGGTGAGATCGTCGTAGACGACAAGGGTGTCGTGGCCAGCGTGCATCCAGCCTTCGGCGATCGTGCAGCCCGCAAACGGCGCGAGATATTTGATGCCCGCGCTGGCCGTGGCCTCGGCCACCACGATGGTGGTGTAGCCGAGCGCGTCGTGGGTGCGCAGCGTCTCGATGGTCTGCACCACGGATGAACGCTTCTGGCCAATCAGCACGTACACACAGCGCACGTGCTGATCGCGCTGACTGATGATGGCGTCGAGTGCCAGCGCGCTCTTGCCGGTGCCGTTGTCGCCAATCAAGAGTTGTCGCTGGCCACGGCCGATGGGGATCAGCGTATCGACCACCTTGCTGCCCGTGTACAGCGGCCGGTCGACGAATTCGCGCGCCACGATGGGCGGCGATTCGCCGTCGATCGGGCGGCGCCCGTTGCACTCGGGCGGCGCGGCGCCGTCGAGCGGTGCGCCCAGCGGGTCAATGACGCGGCCGAGCATGGCGTCGCCGATGGGCATGGTGAGGATCTCGTCCGACAGCCTGGCTTCGCTGCCCGCCATGAGTGCCGGTGTGGCGTTGAGCGCGATGGCGCCGAGGCGATCGGGCGCAAGGTGGAAGATCAGCGCGTCGCTGCCGTCGGAGAGCTTGACGATGCCGTCCATGCGCGCCGAGGGCAGGCCCTCGATCCACACGACGCCGTCGCCCACTGAACTCACGTGGCCGCGCTCGATGAGGCGCAGCTGAGGCCGGTAGTCGGCCGCGTTGCCGAGCGTGGGTTCGATAAACGTTTCAGCACGCACGGCGCACCCCGGAGCGGAAGAAAGCCAGTTCGTCGGCAAGGCTTGCGGCCAGCAGCCACGGACCGATGCCGATTCGCAGGCCGGCCTTGAGGTTTTCATCGAGTGCGACGCTGAGCGGCAGTTTCCGTTCGAGGGCGGCGTCGATGGCCGCTTGCAGCCGAGCCTGTTCCGCCTCGGCCAAAGGGCGGGCGAAACTCAACTGCAGCGTCGCGTCCGGCGCGGTGGCCGCTTCACGCAGCGTGGCGAGTTGCTCTGAAGGGAGCGCAGTGAAGTCCTCGATGAACATGTCCACCAGCCGACGATCGAGGTCCGGCCCGGAAAGGCGCCCGAGCAATTGTGAAACAAAAACCAAAGCCGACTCGCGCGCCGCATCGCCGGCCTTTCGACCCGCTTCGGCGGCCCGTTTTTCAGCCAGCGCGGCGTGGCGTTCGCGCTCGATGGCGAGCTCGCTGTCGAGCTTTGCCATGCGGCGCGCGCGCTCGGCGGCGATCTCGTCGCTCAGCCGCGACATCTCGGCGGCATGCGCCTGGTCTTGCTCGGCAAGCTTGCGTTCGTAGTCCTGACGCAGCGCGTCGGCATGGGCCTCGGCCTCGCGTGCGTCGGCGAGTGCCTTCTCGATGCCCTCGCGGCGGCGGACGATGACGTCCATCACGGGCCGGTAGAGGAAGCGCTTGAGCAGCCACACCAGCACCACGAAGTTGACGATCTGGAGCAGGAAGGTGGTCCAGTCCAGTTGCATGATCGG
>CBDULG010000032.1:0-16087 GCA_965367985.1 uncultured Rhodocyclaceae bacterium | reverse complement strand
CTACTAAATCTCACATGGATTAGTAAATTGACCATCCCGATGGCCCCGCCAAGCGCGCAAGAGCTGGTGCGCCGCATCGATGCGAGCGAGCTGTCTCGGCTGCTATCGAAGTCGACGCCGTTACCAACCGGCAAGTATCTGCATTGGGACGCGCTGCGACATCGAACGCCGCCACACGGTCTGACGCCCGAGCTGTGGTGGTTATCAGTCTGGTTCGCGCGCCGCGGGGGCTTGCAGGCGTTGCCTCTGATCGACAAGATGGACAAGCCTTTCATGCTGGCGACTCCGGAGCCGGTGCTCGTACATCTTCACCACATCGATCGCGACGCGGCGGGCCAGATCCGGGCGTCCGAGGCGACGCCGGGCCACGCGAGTCGCGAGCGCTATCTGCTGCATTCCCTCATCGAGGAGTCCATCACTTCCAGTCAACTGGAAGGCGCGTCGACAACACGCAAGGTCGCCGAGGAAATGTTGCGCGACGGGCGCCGCCCACGTGATCGCAGCGAGACGATGATCTTCAACAACTATCAGGCGATGGATCACATTCGCAGCCTGCGGGACGAACCGATCACGCCAGAGCGCATCCTCGAACTGCACCGGATGATCACGCTTGGTACGTTGGACAATCCGGCGGACGCGGGACGCTTGCGGACGAGCAACGACGTCAAGGTCGTGGACAATCGCACTGGAGATGTTCTGCACGATCCGCCCGCATTCGAATCGCTTCCTCAGCGGCTGGAGCGGCTTTGCGCCTTCGCAAACGCCGAGACCGACCGGCAGCCCTTCGTGCATCCGGTGGTGCGGGCGATCTTGTTGCATTTCATGATCGGCTATGACCACCCGTTCGCGGACGGCAATGGCAGAACGGCCCGCGCGCTCTTCTACTGGTCAATGGCGCGCAGTGGGTATTGGCTGATGGAGTTCCTCTCGATCTCACAGTTTTTGCGCAAGGCTCCGCGCCAGTATGTACAAGCCTACTTGCACACCGAGACCGATGCGAACGACACGACCTACTTCGTGCTGCATCAACTGGACGTGATCCGCCGTGCGATCAAAGCCTTGCACGACTACCTGGCGCGCAAGACCGAGGAGCAAGGTGAGGCAGCACGCCTGCTCGGCAGCGGCTGGTTGCGAACCCGCCTCAACCATCGCCAGGCCGCGCTACTGACGCATGCCCTCCGGCACCCGGGTGAGACGTACCGCATTGCGAAGCACCAGGCCGTTCACAACGTTGTATATCAGACGGCTCGGGCGGATCTCCTCGATCTTGAAAGCCTTGGGCTGCTAGAGAAGTTGAAGCAGGGAAACGCGTTTGTCTTTCAAACAGTGGATCGACTAGAGCGCCGTCTTGAGGCGATAAGCCAGCATGGTGCGAACGACGCTGAACAGCGCGGGGCGTGACGGATCGAGTTTCAACTCGAACGTTTGCGGGGCAGGGCGGCTCTGAGAACGCGTGGTGTCAAGGAACGCGCGAATCAGTGAGGCAATCCGTCCGGATTGTTGCCGCTTGCCGGCCATGCTCTGCCCTCCAATCAACCGCTGAGTTGCTACCCCGGCGCTAACCCGAGCTAAACGAAAAGGGGCTTGCATCGCTGCAAGCCCCTGAGTTCGTTGGTGGTGATGGGCGGAATCGAACCGCCGACCTATGGGTTATGAATCCATCGCTCTAACCGTCTGAGCTACATCACCGCCGAGCCCGGCACTATAGTTTTGGGCGCGTCCGGCGTCAACACCCCGACACGTGCGTCAGGCGCCCGATCTGCCGGGAATTGGCGTGTCGAATCAGGTGTTTGCATTGACTTTTTGGGGGGCTTCGGCGACCATTTCTCCTCGATTTTCCTTGGTTCTCGCGCGCCGCGCGTGCGGGACGGTTCAGGTCAGGTCTTGACTTCTCGCCTTCTTGTTGTTTGTGCCGCGATCGCGGCCAGTCTGTTCAGCGCCGCCGTTCCGGCGCAATCCTTGCGCCAGCTTCCTGCCGATGTGGTCGTTGCCACGATGGTGGCGAATGGCGGTTCGATCGTGTTGCTTGATGATCAGCGGGTGCGCCTGTCACCGGCGGCACAGGTGCGCGGGGCCAACAATCTCATCATCGTGCCGGCCAGCCTCTATGGCACGCACGCGGTCGCCGTCAAACAGGACTTCCAGGGCATGGTGCATCGGATCTGGATTCTCTCGCCCGACGAACTTGCCGCGCTGCGCGAGAAGCAGAAGTGAAGGCGGCGGAATGAAGAAAGTATTCATCCGCACCTTCGGTTGCCAGATGAACGAGTACGACTCGGACAAGATGGTGGACGTGCTCGGTGCGCAGTCCGAGGGGATGGTCAAGACCGACGACGTTGAAGAGGCCGACGTGATCCTCTTCAACACCTGCTCGGTGCGCGAGAAAGCGCAGGAAAAGGTGTTTCACGATCTGGGGCGGGTGCGCCATCTCAAGCAGGCCAATCCGAATCTGATCATCGGCGTGGGCGGATGCGTGGCGAGCCAGGAAGGCGAGGCGATCGTGCAGCGCGCGCCCTATGTCGATCTGGTGTTTGGCCCGCAGACGCTGCATCGCTTGCCGCAGCTCATCGCCCGGCGCAAGGAATCGGGGCGCTCGCAGGTCGATATCTCGTTTCCCGAGATCGAGAAATTCGACAGCATGCCGCCGGCGCGTGTCGACGGGTCGAGCGCTTTCGTGTCGATCATGGAAGGTTGTTCGAAGTACTGCACCTTTTGCGTGGTGCCATACACACGCGGAGAGGAAGTGTCGCGCCCGCTCGACGATGTGCTCACCGAGGTGGCGTCGCTGGCGGATCAGGGGGTGATGGAAATCACCTTGCTGGGGCAGAACGTCAATGCCTGGCGCGGCCCGATCACCAAGAACGGGACGGAAACCGGCGACTTCGCCTTCCTGCTCGAATGCGTGGCCGAGATCCCCGGTATCGAGCGCCTGCGCTATACCACGTCGCATCCGCGCGAAATGACGCCGAGGGTGTTCGAGGCTTACGAAAAGCTTCCCAAGCTAGTGTCGCATCTGCATCTGCCGGTGCAATCCGGGTCCGACCGCGTGCTGGCGGCGATGAAGCGCGGTTACACGGTGCTTGAATACAAATCCGTGGTGCGCAAGCTGCGCGCCGCGCGGCCCGATCTGTCGCTTTCGTCCGACTTTATCGTCGGCTTTCCGGGCGAAACCGAAGCCGAATTCGACAAGACCATGAAGCTCATCGACGAGGTCGGATTCGATTCGTCCTTCAGCTTCGTCTACAGCGCGCGGCCAGGCACGCCGGCCGCCGATATGGAAGACCCGGTGCCGCAGGTCGAAAAGCTCAAATGGCTGTCGCGCCTGCAAAAACGCATCGACGAACAGGCGCAGGCGATCAGCCAGAGCATGGTCGGGCGCGTCGAGCGGGTGTTGGTGGAAGGGCTTTCGAAAAAGTCGGACGAAGAACTGGCCGGTCGCACGGCGAACAATCGTGTCGTCAATTTTGCCGGCGACGCGCGACTCGTCGGCCGCTTCGTCGATGTCATCATCGCCTCGGCCATGCCGCACAGCCTGCGCGGTGAAATCGTGACGCGGGAAAGCTGAGTTGGGCAAAACCCTCGACGTGGTATTCGAACCACCCGACAACACGCGCCTGGCAAACCTGTGCGGCGCGCTCGACGAAAATCTCCACCAGATCGAAAGCGCCTACGATATTGCGATTGCGCGGCGCGGTGAGCATTTCACGCTGCGCGGCAATGCGGCCGCTGCGCAACGGGCGCAAAAGGCGCTGCACCATTTCTATGAGCGCGCCAATGAGCATCTTAGCGTTGACGATATCCAACTCGGGTTGGTCGAGCTGGCAAATCAGGGTCAGGCCGACCTGTCGGCGCCAGCGTTGCTCACCCGAAAACCTGACCTGCATGGGCGCACGCCGCGCCAGGTGCAGTATCTGCGCCAGATTCAGGAGTTCGACATCACGCTGGGCGTCGGTCCCGCGGGCACCGGTAAGACTTATCTCGCCGTGGCCAGCGCCGTCGATGCGCTCGAGCGCGAGCATGTCGAGCGAATCATCCTCACCCGGCCGGCGGTCGAGGCGGGCGAGCGGCTGGGGTTTTTGCCGGGCGACCTGAACCAGAAGGTCGACCCCTATCTGCGCCCGCTGTATGACGCGCTCTACGATCTGCTCGGCTTCGAGCGTGTCGGCAAGCTGTTCGAGCGCGGCACCATCGAGATCGCGCCACTGGCCTTCATGCGCGGGCGCACCCTCAATCATTCCTTCATCATCCTCGACGAAGCGCAGAACACCACGCCTGAGCAGATGAAGATGTTCCTCACCCGCATCGGCATCGGCGCCAAGGCGGTGGTGACGGGTGATCTGACGCAGATCGACCTGCCGCGTGGCAACCGCAGCGGCTTGCGTGAAGCCTGCGAGGTGCTGGCCAACGTGCGCGGCATCGCGGTCACCGAGTTCCTCAAGGAAGACGTGGTTCGCCACCCGTTGGTGGCGCGCATTGTCGAGGCCTACGAGTTGATGGCGAAACGGCGCGAGAAGGCCGCTGCACAGCGCCGCAAGTCGGGGGGTCAGGGCGAAGATGCCTGAGCGGTCGGTTTTTACCGCAATCGACGCGAAGGGCAGGGCGCGCGCGCCCAAGGCCGAGGCGACGCTGCGCTTCACGCTACAGAACGCATTGCCGGAAGACGAAGCTTCTTCCGCGAGGTCCGAAAAACCCAGGAAGAAGCGGCTGCGCGAATGGGCGCGGGCGGCCTTGCTGAAGGATGCCGACATCACGCTGCGCCTGGTCGGCGAGGACGAAGGTCGGCAGTTGAACCGCGATTATCGCGGCAAGGATTACGCCACCAACGTATTGACCTTCGTCTATGACGATTTGCCGGGAGCGGCTGGACTGCACGGTGATCTTGTCATCTGTCTGCCCGTCGTGCGGCGCGAGGCCGCCGCGCGGGGCAAGCGCGTCGAGGCGCACATGGCGCATCTGGTAGTGCACGGCGTGCTGCACCTGCAAGGATACGATCACCAGAACGAAACCGACGCCGATGCGATGGAAGCGCTCGAAGCACGAATTCTCGACCGCCTCGGCTTTGCCAACCCGTATCTCGAGTGATGTATGCTCACCTTGTTGCCGTTGTGCGCTTCGCTGACAAGCCGCACGCTCCGGCGCCGCGAGCTTTGATCTGAATGGAAAATCCCCCCCCGAGTCGCCCCGGTATTCTTGAACGCCTCTCATCCTTGTGGTCATCCGAACCGGAAGATCGTGAACAGCTGATCGCCGTGTTGCACGCGGCATACGAGCGCAACCTCATCGACGCCGATGCCTTGTCGATTACCGAAGGCGCGCTGCAGGTTTCCGACATGCAGGTGCGCGACGTAATGATTCCGCGTGCGCAGATGGACGTCGTCGATCTCGCCGACCCAATCGACAAGATCGCCACCTTCGCCATCGACGCGGCGCACTCGCGCTTTCCCGCGGTGGGCGAGAATCGTGACGACGTCATCGGCATTCTCATGGCGAAAGATCTGCTGCGCTACTTCACCGGGCGCGAGTTCGACCTGCGTGACATGCTGCGCCCCGCGGTGTTCGTCCCCGAGTCCAAGCGCCTCAATGTGCTGCTGCGCGAGTTCCGTGTCAGCCGCAACCACATGGCGATCGTGGTTGACGAGTACGGCGGCGTGGCCGGACTGGTGACGATCGAGGATGTGCTCGAGCAAATCGTCGGCGACATCGAGGACGAATTCGATTTCGACGAGGTGGATGACAGCATTCGCCTCGATCAGGCGGGACGCTATCGTGTCAAGGCGACGACCGAGATCGAGGATTTCAACGAAGCCTTCGATCGAAAGTTTGACGACGAGGAGTACGACACCGTCGGCGGGCTGGTGATTCGTCAGCTTGGGCGCCTGCCCAAACGCGGCGAAGTGATGATCATCGACGGCTTGCGCTTTCAGGTGTTGCGCGCCGACAGCCGTCGTGTGCACACGCTGCTCGTCGACGCCGCGCCCGCGCCCGCCGAACCGCAAGACTGATGCGCGTGCGGTTCCTGCTGGCGGCGATGTTCGCCGGCGCCGTGGCGGTGCTCGGCTTTGCGCCCTTCCAGCTTTTTCCGCTGCCGGTCGTCAGCCTCGCCGTACTGTTCGGCCTGCTCGCGCACCGGCAACGCGCGGGCGACGGATTCGTGCTTGGACTCGCCTGGGGTCTGGGTTTTTTCGTTGCCGGCATCTCCTGGCTGTATGTTGCGCTCAACCGCTTTGGCGGCATGCCGGGGGCGATTGCCGCGCTGTGTATTTTCCTTTTTGCGGCCTATCTCGCGCTGTGGCCGGCGATTGCCAGCGAACTCTTCGTGCGTTTCAAGGGGCGTCGCGTGTGGCGCAATGCGTTGCTCGCCGCTGGCCTTTGGATGCTCGCCGAATGGCTGCGCGGGTGGCTGCTGACTGGATTTCCGTGGTTATCGATTGGCTATTCGCAAACGCCGCCCAGCCCGCTCGCCGGTTTCTTTCCGCTGCTCGGTGTGTTCGGCGTAAGTGGCATCGTCGTGATGATCGCCGCCGGGCTGGGCATGATGGCGCCGCGCGGGGCGCACCGCATGATGCCGTGGACGCTGGCGACGCTGATCGTGCTGGGCAGCGGGTACGGGCTGCGCGGCATCACATGGACGCAGCCGGCGGGCGAATCGCTCTCGGTGGCGCTGGTGCAGACCAACATCGAGCAGGATCTCAAGTGGGAGCGCGGGCGGCTGCGGCAGTGGCTTGATCTCAATGATCAGTTCGTGCGTAGCGCTGAGGCGCGTCTGGTGGTGCTGCCAGAGTCCACCCTGCCGGTGCTTTCCGAGCTCCTGCCCGAAGGCTATCTGGCGAAGATGTCCGGTGGGCTCAGTGCACGCGGCAGTGACGCCATCGTCGGCGTTTTCATGCGCGACGCCGAGGGGCGCATCTACAACGCGGCGCTGTCACTCGGCGCCAGCGAAACGCAGCGCTACGCCAAGCAGCATCTGGTGCCCTTTGGCGAATACTCGCCGCCGACCTTCGACTGGTTTTACCGCGTGGCCAATATTCCGATGTCCGACCAGACCAGCGGCGGTCCGAACCAGGCGCCGATGCGCTTCGACGATCAGCGTCTGGCGCTCAATATCTGTTACGAAGATGCTTTCGGCAATGAGATTCGCAGTCGCGCCGAGGAGGCGACGATTCTCGTCAACCTGTCGAATCTGGCCTGGTATGGCGACTCTTTTGCGCAGCCGCAGCATTTGCAGATCGCACGCGTACGCGCGATGGAAACCGGGCGGCCGATGTTGCGCGCCACCAACACCGGCATGACCGCCGCGATCGGTCCGCAAGGCGAACTGATTGGCGTGCTGCCGCCGTTTACGCGCGGTGTACTCGAGGTCTCGGTGCAGGGCATGCGCGGACAAACGCCCTATCTGCGCTGGGGCGACGGCATGGCGCTCGGATGGGCGCTGGCGGCGCTGCTACCGGCGCTGATGCGGCGACGCAGCAATTAGTCGACCTTTATCAAAGCCCGCGTGCGGCGAATTCGTTAGCATGATGACATGCGCAAAAAATCATCACGCCTCTCGAGCGATACGTCGACGCCGTGGCACGCCCATGACGTAGCCGATGTCGTTGCCAAACTCGACACCCGTCTCGACGCCGGTCTGTCCCACGACGCTGCAGTCAGTCGCCTGGCCGATCACGGCCCCAACCTGCTGACACGGCAGACCGGCCCGGGCGCCATCAAGCGCTTGCTGCTTCAGTTTCATCAACCGCTGATCTACATCCTCATCGCAAGCGGCATTGCTGCCGGCGCGCTGGGCGAATGGGTCGATGCGTCGGTGATCTTTGGCGTGGTCGTGCTCAACGCGATCATCGGCTTTGTTCAGGAAGGGCGTGCCGAGCAGGCGCTGGCGGCGCTGGCACGCAGCGTGGCGAGCGAGGTGACGGTGCAGCGCGAGGGCGCGCGCCATCGACTCGATGCCGAAGACCTGGTGCCGGGCGATGTGGTGCATCTGGTCGCTGGCGAGCGCGTGCCCGCCGACATCCGTGTTTGCCAGGCAAGCAGTCTGCACGCCAGCGAAGCGGCGCTCACTGGCGAATCGGCGGCGGTCGTCAAACAAGTGGGTGCGTTGCCTGAAGCCACCCGCGTCGCCGAACGCGGCAACATGGTGTTTGCCGGCACCCTGGTGGTGGCCGGACAGGGTCGCGGCGTCGTCGTGGAGACCGGCGATCGCACCGAAACCGGTCGCATCGCGTCGCTGCTTGCCGACACGGCTTCGCTGGAGACGCCGCTCGTCCGCGCCATGGCACGTTTCTCCAAGTTGTTGCTGGTCGTCATCCTGCTGCTGGCCGCGCTCACCTTCGCGGTCGGGCTGCTGCGCGGAGAGTCGGTGGTCGACATGCTGATGGCGGCGGTGGCGCTGGCAGTCGGCGCGATTCCTGAGGGGCTGCCCGCGGCGCTCACCGTGACACTGGCGATCGGCGTCGCCCGCATGGCCAAGCGGCGCGCCATCATCCGCCGTCTGCCGGCGGTCGAAACGCTCGGCAGCACCACCGTGATCTGCTCCGACAAGACCGGCACACTGACCGAGAACCAGATGACGGTCGAGGCCGTCCATGCCGGTGGGCGGCTATATGCCGTGTCGGGCCGGGGTTACGCGCCGGCGGGTGAGATCACCGCGGAAGGCCAGCCGTCGCCGTTGACGGGCGCATTGCGCGAGTGTCTGGTGGCCGGCGTGTTATGCAATGACGCGGCGCTGTTCAAGCGCGATGGGAAGTGGTCGATCGACGGCGATCCGACTGAGGCCGCGCTGCTGGTCGCCGCGCGCAAGGGCGGTCTGGACGAGGCCAGTGTGCAGGCGCTGTGCCCGCGCGGCGCCGAATTGCCGTTCGACGCGGAACGCAAAATGATGGCAACGTTGCACGTGATCGAAGAACATCCGGTGATTTTCGTCAAGGGTGCGCTCGAAGCGGTGCTGCCACGCTGTGCGCGCATGCTCGATCATGACGGCCAGCCCAGCGCGATCGATGCCACCGCAATTGACGCGGCGGCACATGCGATGGCGGCGCGCGGCCTGCGCGTGCTGGCATTTGCGCGCCTGGCGAAGGCCGAAAAACTCGACAGCGACGAGGACATTGCCGGCGACCTGACCTTCATTGGCCTGCAGGGCATGATCGATCCGCCGCGTCGGCGCGCGGCCGCCGCGGTCAAAACCTGCCATCGCGCCGGCATCGACGTGAAGATGATTACCGGCGATCACGGCGCCACAGCGCTGGCCATCGGTCAGCAAATCGGCATTGCACGTGCAGGCGACACCGCCTTGAGCGGCCGTGACCTCGCGGCCATGAGCGATGCCGAACTCGATGCGGTGGTTAAGGACACCCGCATTTTCGCGCGTGTCGAACCGGCGGAAAAACTGCGCCTGGTGCGCGCGATGCAACATCGCGGCGCGGTGGTGGCGATGACCGGCGACGGCGTCAACGACGCGCCTGCACTCAAGGCGGCGGACATTGGCATCGCGATGGGCATGGGCGGCACCGACGTGGCCAAGGAGGCGGCGGACATGGTGCTCACTGATGACAACTTCGCCACCATCGAAGCGGCGGTCGAGGCCGGACGCGGCGTCTACGACAATCTCGTCAAGTTCATCACCTGGACGCTACCGACCAACTTCGGCGAGGGCTTGGTGATTCTCACCGCGATTTTTGCCGGCGTGGCGCTGCCCATCACGCCGCTCCAGATTCTGTGGATCAACATGACCACCGCGGTTTTCCTCGGCCTGGCGCTGGCCTTCGAACCGATCGAGACGGATGTGATGCGCCGAGCGCCACGCGCACCCAATCAACCGATCCTGGATCGCGTAGTGATCGGCCGCATTGTGCTGGTCGGCATCATCATGCTTGCCGGCGCATTCGGCTTGTTTGTGCGCTGGCAGGCCCTAACCGGGTCGGACGCGCTGGCGCGCAGTGTCGCGGTCAATGTGTTCGTCATGGTCGAGATCGTCTATCTGTTCAATTGCCGCAGCCTGCGCCGGCCAATGTGGCGGGTAAATCCGCTGAGCAATCTCTGGGTGTGGGGTGGTGTGGGCGTGACGGTGGCGCTCCAGGCAGCGTTCACCTACGCCCCGTTCATGCAGCGCGTGTTCGAAACGGCGGCCGTGCCGGCGGCAGCATGGCTCGAGATCGTCGCGGTCGGCGTGCTCGCGCTGATCATCGTCGAAGTGGAGAAGACGCTGCGCCGCCCGCGCGGCAGCCATCACGGCAACAGCGGAGCGGCCGTTTCGTCATCGCAGGTTTAACCCGTAGAATTGCCTTTTTTGCTCATACCGGGCGCTGCCGCGCCGCCAATTCCATGTCTGAGAATAAACCGACTTTCCAGCAAGTCATCCTCAATTTGCAGAAGTACTGGGCCGAGCGCGGCTGCGTGCTGCTGCAGCCCTACGATCTGGAAGTGGGCGCCGGCACTTCCCACACTGCGACCTTCCTTCGCGCAATTGGCCCGGAACCGTGGAATGCGGCTTACGTGCAGCCGTCGCGCCGGCCTAAAGACGGCCGCTATGGCGAAAACCCCAACCGCCTGCAGCACTACTACCAGTATCAGGTCGTGCTCAAGCCCTCGCCGCTGAATATCCAGGAGCTCTATCTGGATTCGCTGCGCGCGCTCGGTATCGACCCGCAAGTACATGACATCCGGTTTGTCGAGGATGATTGGGAAAACCCCACGCTGGGTGCCTGGGGGCTGGGCTGGGAGGTGTGGCTCGACGGTATGGAGGTCACGCAATTCACCTATTTTCAGCAAGTCGGCGGCCTCGACTGCAAACCCGTGCTGGGCGAAATTACCTATGGTCTCGAGCGCCTTGCAATGTATCTGCAGGGCGTTGAAAACGTCTACGACCTGATCTGGTCGATGGCGCCGGACGGGCGCGCGGTGACCTACGGCGACGTCTTCCATCAGAACGAAGTCGAGCAATCGACCTACAACTTCGAGCACGCCAATGTCGACTTCCTGTTCGCGCAGTTCTCCGGATTCGAGTCCGAAGCGCAGCGTCTGATGGAGGCGAATCTGGCGCTGCCGGCGTATGAGATGCTGCTCAAGGCCGGCCACACATTCAATCTGCTCGATGCGCGTGGCGCCATTTCGGTCACCGAGCGCGCCGCCTACATCGGCCGCATCCGCGCGCTGTCGCGCAGCGTCGCGGCGGCTTATTTCATCTCGCGCGAGGCGCTCGGCTTTCCCATGCTGGCGAATGCCGAAAGTAATTCCCGGGAGGCCGCGTGATGTCCGACGCGACCGTGCTCGTCGAACTGCTCACTGAAGAACTGCCGCCGAAAGCGCTGCCGCGTCTCGGCGACACCTTCGCGCGTGTCATTCATGACGGTCTGGTGGCGCGCGGCCTGGCGGCCGCCGACACCGCATGCCATCCGTTTGCATCGCCGCGCCGGCTGGCGGTGACGATCAGCGGCGTGCGCAACGAAGCGCCGGCGCGCGAAGTGACCGAAAAGCTCATGCCGGTGTCGGTGGCGCTCGATGCCGACGGCGCGCCCAAGGCGCCGTTGCTCAAGAAGCTCGCCGCCAAGGGCATCGACGCCAGCGAGATTCCCTCGTTCGAGCGCCGCATCGACGGCAAGACGGAGACGCTGTTCCATACCAGCGTGGTGGCCGGTGCACGGCTCGATGACGTGCTGGCCGAGGTGGTCAATGCGGCGGTCAAAGCGCTGCCGATTCCAAAGGTGATGCGCTGGGGCGCTGGTGACGCGCAATTCGTTCGCCCGGTTCACAAGCTCACCCTGATGCACGGTGATCGTGTCGTGCCGGGCCGGGTGCTCGATCTGGAGGCCGGCAAGACCACCATGGGGCACCGGTTCATGAGCCGCGGCGAACTCGAGATTGCCAACGCCGACGCCTACGAGACCACGCTGCTCGCCGAAGGCAAGGTGATTCCATCGTTCGCCGAGCGGCGCGCCAACATCGAGGCGCAACTGACCGCTGAAGCGCAGCGCCAGCAGTCCAGCCTGGGCGACTACGCCGATCTGCTCGACGAGGTCACCGCGCTGGTGGAGCATCCAACGGTATATGTGGGTGAGTTTGAAGCGGATTTCCTCGCTGTGCCGCAGGAATGCCTAATCCTCACCATGCGCGCCAACCAGAAGTATTTTCCGCTGTTCGACGCCAACGGCAGGCTGCGCAACCGCTTCCTGAACGTTTCCAACATGCATGTCGCAGACCCCGGCAATATCATCACCGGCAACCAGCGGGAGGTGCGCCCGCGCCTCGCAGACGCACGCTTTTTTTTCGACACCGATCGCAAACTGCCGCTGGCGGCGCGGGTGGACCGCCTCGCCAATGTCGTCTATCACAACAAGCTGGGCAGCGTCCGCGAGCGCGTCGCGCGCCTCGAGCGGCTCGCCGGGCACATTGCCGCTCAGCTCGGCGCGGATCGGGCCGCAGCGCAGCGTGCCGCTTACCTGTGCAAGGCCGATCTGGTCACCGAGATGGTCGGCGAGTTTCCCGAGTTGCAGGGCACCATGGGGCGCTACTACGCGCTGCATGACAAAGAAGGCGAGGTCGTTGCCGAGGCGATCGCGGCGCACTACCAGCCGCGCTTCGCCGGCGACGATTTGCCACGGGGCAATGTCGCGGCTGCGGTGGCGCTGGCCGACAAGCTTGATGCGCTGGTGGGCTTTTTCGGCATCGGCCAGGCACCGACCGGTGACAAGGATCCCTTCGGCCTGCGCCGTGCCGCGCTTGGTGTGCTGCGCATGCTCATGGAAATGCCGCTGCCACTCGATCTGGCCGCGCTCGTCGATGCAGCCGGCGATGGCTTCGACACAGGCGTGCTGAACGACGATTGCCGCGCGCCGCTACTCGCCTTCATGCAGGAGCGCCTGCGCCACCTGCTGCGCGAGGCCGGCCATGCCGCCGAGACCGTCGATGCGGTGCTGGCGCTCGACCCCGTGCGCATCGACCTGGTGCCGGCAAAGCTCGACGCGGTGGCAGCGTTTCAGGCCTTGCCCGAGGCCGAGGCGCTGGCGGCCGCCAACAAGCGCATCGTCAACATCCTGCGCAAAGCGGAGCAGGCGCCCGGCGAACCGGACGTGCTGTTGATGCACGAGGCTGCGGAAAAGGCATTGTTCGAACAACTCAACCTCGTGGCGCCCAAGGTGGGGTCGCATTTCGACGGCGAAGACTATACCGAAGCGCTGTGCGTGCTCGCCGGTTTGCGTGATGCGGTGGACCGGTTCTTTGACGAGGTGATGGTCATGGCCGAGGAGCCGCTGGTGCGTGCCAACCGGCTCGCGCTGCTGTCGGCGCTGGCGGCGCAGATGAACCGTGTGGCAGACCTCTCGCGCCTGTCGGCGTAAGCTGTGACATCAAGCCCCGGGGCGGGCAGGGAGAGCGCCGCATGAAGTTCATCATTCTCGATCGCGACGGGGTCATCAATCAGGACTCAGACCAGTTCATCAAGTCGCCCGACGAATGGATCCCCATCCCGGGTTCGCTCGAGGCCATCGCGCGGCTCAATCAGTCTGGCTGGCGCGTGGTGTTGGCCTCCAACCAGTCCGGCGTCGATCGCGGCCTGTTCGGTATGGACACGCTCAACGCGATCAACGCTAAAATGGTCGAAGCGCTGGCCCAGTTGGGCGGACGGCTCGACGCCATCTTCTTTTGCCCGCACGCCGCCAATTCGACCTGCGATTGCCGCAAGCCGAAACCCGGCTTGTTCAAGCAAATTCAGTCGCGCTTCAACGTCGATCTCGAGGGCGTGCCGACGGTTGGCGACAGCTTGCGCGATCTTCAGGCCGGCGTGGCGATGGGCTGCGTGCCCTATCTCGTGCTCACCGGCAAGGGCAGCAAGACGCAGGACGATCCCGATCTGCCGCCCGACACGCAAGTGTTTCCCAACCTCGCCGCGGTCGTCGATTCGCTGCTCGATTGAGTCTTTTCATGTCGTTGATACGCTCCGTGCTCTTCGCTCTCGTGCTCGCCGTGATCACGCCGCTGTTCGCTCTCATTGCGCTGGCTGTGTCGCCGCTGCCGCCCCACAAGCGGTACGCGCTGATCGGCGGATGGACGTCGATTGCGATGTGGTGCATCCGCTACATCCTCGGCATTCGCCATCGCGTCATCGGCGCCGAAAATCTGCCGGACCGCCCGGCCGTCGTGTTGTGCAAGCACCAGTCGGCATGGGAAACGATCGCGCTGCAACGCATCCTGCCGCCGATCAGTTTCGTCTTCAAGCGCGAGTTACTGCGCCTGCCATTCTTTGGCTGGGGGCTGGCGCGCATGCCGAACATCGCCATCGATCGCGCGGCGGGCAAGGACGCGCTGGCGCAAGTGCTCGAGCAGGGGCGCGCTCTGCTCAACCAAGGCTTTTGGGTGGTGGTATTTCCCGAGGGCACGCGCGTCGCACCGGGCGCCACGCGCCGCTACAAACCGGGCGGTGCCTGGCTGGCGTCGCATACGGCGACGCCGGTGGTGCCAATCGCACACAATGCGGGCGAATTCTGGCGCCGCAATGCCTTCGTCAAGCAAGCCGGCGAAATCGTCGTCAGCATTGGCCCGGTGATCGACACCACTGATCTCAAACCCGAAGAAATCAATGTACAGGCGGAGGCCTGGATTGAAGCGGAGATGCGGCGGCTTTTCCCTTCGCATTACCCGCGCGAACGCGCTGAAGGTGTCGAATAGGCGACAACGCAGCTACAACCGGGGGCCCGCTCGGACCAGCAGGCGCAGTGGAATCGCTGCACGGCTATTTTTTTCGTGATGGGTCAGAAGCATCGTTGCTTTCCGGCATTGCCGTCACGCGGCCGCCGCGCGCGTTATGCACGCACGTTCTGAGGACGAAAAAAAGCCCCGCACTTGGCGGGGCTTTTTCAACCGGCTAGAAGGCGATTAGGCAGCTTTCTTGGCAACGGTTTTGGTCGTCTTCTGGGCGCTGCCAACGGCCTTGACGGTCGCGTCGGAAGCGGCAGCAACGTTGGCTTCGGCCATTTCAGCAACTTGCTTGGCAGCCTTGCTCATGTTGTCGTACGCCGAGTTGGCGGCAGCGATGGCGGACTTGACGGCGGCCACGGCGACGTCGGAACCAGCCGGCGCGGACTTGGCAGCGTTGTCGAGGGCTTCGGCGAAGTTCTTGTTGGCTTCGGCGATCTGGCCTTCCAGCAGCTTGGAAACTTCTTCCTGGCTCTGGGTGGCGATTTCATAAACGCTGCGTGCGTAGGCAACAGCTTTCTCGACGGCGGGCTGGGCGAGCGTGCTTTGCAGGTTGACGAATTCTTCCACGTCCTTGGCACCCATCAGGGCCTTGGTGTTGGCGACGCCGTCTTCCAGGAAGCTGCGAGCTGTGTTCAGGTTCAGGGCTGCCAGGCGCTCAACGGTAGCGAAAGCGGAGTTGGTAACGGACAGCAGGTTTTCGACGTTGGCTTTGTTGGCGGCAACGATTTGCTCAGGGGTGGTAGCGAACATTGCGGATCTCCTTGATCAAGTAAGTACTTCACAGGTTGCTGCGTTGCAGCATGAGTCGAATTATACCGGTGGCGTGAGTGGTGTCAACAGGTTTTTGTGCGCTGCACCAATTTAAATCGTTGCAATAAGTATTTAGGCCACTAGGGTTTAACGCACAACCCGACATGGGATACGCGTCGTGCACAACGCGTGGCGCATGTCTGGTTCGCGGCATTCAGAGTATGGCGATGCGGCGTTGCAGCGGTATTACAAGGCACGGGACAGGATGCGCTCGATCGGTCGAGCAAGCGCATCCTGTCCCCGGCGCGGCGCCGGCACGCTTGCGCGGGCCGCGCGGTGTGATCAGCTCGAAGGCGGACGGAGAGATCAACGACACGGGCCCACTGACGCGCAAGCGCATGGAGACGATCGACGAGGAAGTCATGGCCCGCACCCTCGACTTCATGGATCGTGCTCAGGATCAGGACAAGCCGTTCTTTATCTGGTTCAACACCACCCGCATGCACATCTGGACCCACCTGAAGCCGGAATCCAAGGGAGTCACAGGTCATGGCGTTTATGCCGATGGCATGGTCGAGCATGACAATCACGTCGGCCAGCTGCTGGACAAGCTCGACGAAATGGGCATCGCCGATAACACCATCGTCATGTA
>CBDULG010000031.1:0-16210 GCA_965367985.1 uncultured Rhodocyclaceae bacterium | reverse complement strand
GGCAACGCACATCCAGCAATCGAACCCGCCGCTGATGTATGACAGCGAGGTGGCCATCGTGCCGTACGTTCCCGCCGCGCGCTCGCTCCATCGCTGGACCGTGTGCGTGCTGTTGCCGACCCTGACCGACGCGTACTGGCTGGCGGTCAACTACGGCATGGTGGAAGCCGCACAGCGCCTTGGTGTGGCGTTGCGCGTCTACGACGCCGGCGGCTACGCACAGCTCGAGCGCCAGCAGGCGCAACTCGATGCGTGCGGGCGCGATGTCGGCGTCCATGCGGTGGTTCTGGCGACGGTGTCGTTCGATGCGCTGCGCGACGAAGTCTTGCGGGTCGGCCGCCGCATCCCCGTGCTGGCCGCAGTAAACGACATCGAAACCACCGGCATTGCCGCCCGGGTCGGTGCGTCGTGGTACGACATGGGGCGTGCCGCTGGCGAGTATCTGCGGCGGCGCGAGGCCGCCGACGGCGAAGCTATTGAGGTGGCCTGGTTTCCCGGCGCGCAGGATGCCGGCTGGGCGCCGTTCATCGATCGCGGATTTCGCGATGCGATCGCCGGCAGCCGTTTCGTCGTCAGCGCGACGGTGTGGGGCGAGGCATCCAAGTCGGTGCAACGCAGTCTGGTCGAAACGACGCTCGCCGAGCACCCGTCGGTACGCTATCTGGTGGGCAACGCGATGATGGCCGAGGCGGCGGTCGGCGTGTTGAGGGTGCGCGGCCGGGGCGACGATGTCGGCATCGTGGCGACCTATTTCACCCCCGGCATTTATCGCGGCATCTTGCGCGGGCGCATTCTCGCTGCGCCAACCGATTCCCCCGTGCTGCAGGGGCGCCTGGCGATCGGTCAGGCGGTTGACCTGCTCGAAGCGCGGTCATTTGCGCGCCAGGTGGCGCCCGTGGTGACGCTGGTCGATCCGCTCACCTTGCCGGCCATCGATCTCGATGAATCGCTGCCGGCGCGCGGCTTCACCGCGGTGCTGCGCTACTCGCCTTAACGCCGGGCAACTGGCCCGCTCAGGGCAACATCATGCCGCGGATGGTGAAATAGAGAATCGCCGCCATGATCGCCGATGCAGGCACGGTAATGACCCAGGCGGCGGCGATGCGCAGTAGTTGCGAGCGCTTGACCAGTTCCTGCCGATAGACCCGCTTGAGGGCTTTGCGCTCCTGTTTCGAGAAGTGCGCCGGGTCGAGTTGCGCCTTGGCTTGGCGCTTGAGTTCGCGCAGCATGTTGCCCTTCTCGATTACCGGCGCGGCGGTGAAGCGTTCCATGAATTCGTCGATCGCGATCTGGTCGCCTTCGGGGTGGTGGTCCTTGATTTCGTCTTCCATGCGCGCGTAGTTGCGCTTGATCCATTCGCGCAGGAAGCCGACACCGAACACGCCGCCGACCGCAATGTGCGTCGAGCTCACCGGTAGACCGAGCTGGCTGGCGACGATCACCGTAATGGTCGCCGCCATGGCGATACAGTAGGCACGCATCTGGTCGAGTTCGGTGATCTCCGAACCGACCGTGCGAATCACCTTGGGGCCGTATAGCGCCAGGCCGAGCGCGATGCCGATCGCGCCCACCATCATCACCCACACCGGAATGGTCGCTTCAGCATGGACCTCGCCCGCGCTGCCCAGTACGTCGACAATCGCCGCCAAGGGGCCGACCGCGTTGGCCACATCGTTGGAGCCATGCGCGAAGGACAACAGCGCAGCGGCAAAGATCAGGGGCACCGTAAACAACGCCTTGACGCCGTCCTTGTCGTTCGACAGGGCCGCCGCCCGGCGCGCCACCACGGGTCGCACGATGAAGTACAGTGCAATCGCGAAAATCAGGCCGTACACGACGGCCAGCGCGAAGTCGACCTTCCAGATCGCCTTGAGGCCCTTGAGGATCAGGTAACTGGCGGACGCCCAGCCCATCAGGGCGATCAGCACGGGCACCCAGCGCGTCGCCGCGGCGCGCATGTCGGCGGTGTAGGTGATGCGGCGTTTGATGAAATACAAGAAGGCGGCGGCAATCAGGCCACCCAGCACAGGCGAGACGATCCAGCTTGCCGCAATCTGGCCGACGGTGCCCCAGTCGGCTACTGAAAAACCGCTCGCCGCAATGCCGGCGCCGAGCACTGCGCCGACAATGGAATGGGTGGTCGACACCGGTGCGCCGACCGCGGTGGCAATGTTGAGCCACAGCGCACCGGCGAGCAGCGCCGCCAGCATGAGCCACACGAAGGCGTCGCCGCTGGGCAGCATCGACGCATCGATGATGCCCTTGCGAATCGTCCCAACCACCTCGCCACCGGCGATCAACGCACCCGCGCCCTCGAAAACGGCGGCGATCACCAGCGCCAGCCCGAGGCTCATCGCCTTTGAACCAACCGCCGGACCGACATTGTTGGCGACATCGTTGGCACCGATGTTCATCGCCATGTAACCGCCAACCACCGCGGCGACGACGAGCATGATGTTGAGCTGCTCACCGCCGCGGGTCGTCGCGAACAGCATGACCCCGATGATGAACAGCAATGCCATGCCGATTCTGAACAGCTCGCCACTGCCGGATTTAGTGGCGCGTTCGAGTTCACTGATGTGTTTGAGTTCCACGGGGGCGTCGCCAAGTTTGTGAAGGGCGAATTGTTTCAGAAATACCACGCGAGATAAACGCTTGATTGTGAGTGCGGCGGCGAAGCGTTCAGTCCGGGGGCCATCAACCGATGATGCGGTATGCTCGATTGCCTCGGGGACAGCGGTTCGGCCGCACCCTACTGAAATTCAATGAATATCGAGTTGGAGATCGAAATGGCCTTGCCGGCAATCATGTTCGTGGCCTTTTTCGCGATCACTTTCGTGCTTATCACGCGACACCTGCGGCACATGAAAGCGCAGCGCGACCTGCCGGCGCGGGCGGCATTTTTTGACGCGCACGGCGCCGAAGGCGCTTGCCCCGGGTGCGGCGCCACGGAGCGCGCCGAGCACGGTCTTAACCACAAGGACGACGCCTGCCGAATCGTCGCCTGCGCGCAGTGCGCCAAACTGCTTTACCAATACGCGCGCGAACGCGACGCGCACTGAGGTCCACTACCGGTTCCAATGTCCTAGAGAAACCGTCGGGTATTGGCCCGCTTGCTAGAGTGGAATGATCAAAACGGGAGAACCCCATGAGTAACCGACTCGCTCGCGAGCCCTCGCCGTATCTGCGCCAGCACGCCGACAATCCGGTGGATTGGTGGCCGTGGTGCGACGAGGCGCTGGCCCTGGCGCGCGAACAAGACAAGCCGGTTCTGCTGTCGATTGGCTATTCGGCCTGTCACTGGTGCCACGTGATGGCACACGAATCGTTTGAAGATGTAGACACGGCGGCGGTCATGAATCGGCTGTTCGTCAATATCAAGGTCGACCGCGAAGAGCGGCCCGATCTCGACCAGATCTACCAGAACGCGCACCAGCTGCTCGCCCGGCGTGGCGGCGGCTGGCCGCTGACCATGTTCCTCTCGCCCGATGGCGTGCCTTTTTTCAGTGGTACGTATTTCCCGCGTGAGGCGCGTTTCGGACTGCCGGGTTTCGTTGACTTGCTCGAGCGCGTCGCCAACGCCTGGGAAACCCAGCGCACCGAGATCGTCGAACAGAACGACGCCGTGCTTGGCGCGCTGGCGCGCATGTCGCAGGTCGGCAGCAGCGATGTGCAGATGTTTGACGATGCACCGATCCGCGCCGCGCTGCGCACCCTCGACAGCCAGTTCGACGCGCGCTGGGGCGGGTTTGGTGCGGCGCCCAAGTTTCCGCATCCAACCGATCTCATGCTGCTTTTGCGCCAGTACCGCTGCGCGGGTGACGCGCGTGCCGGCGAGATGTTGCGGCTGACCCTGCAGCGCATGGCCGAGGGCGGACTGTACGATCAGATCGGCGGCGGATTCTGTCGTTACAGTGTCGATGAACGGTGGGAGATTCCGCATTTCGAGAAGATGCTCTACGACAACGGGCCCTTGCTCGCGTTGTATGCCGAGGCCGCTGTGTCGTGGGACGACGCGCGCTTCGCCGAGGTGGTCGACGAGACGGTTGCCTGGGCGCTGCGCGAGATGCGCGCGCCCGAGGGCGCGTTCTGGTCGGCGCTCGATGCAGACTCGGAGGGCGAAGAAGGGCGTTTTTACGTGTGGACGCCCGAGGCGGTGCGCGCGGCGGTGAGCGAGGCCGATGCGCCGCTCGCAGTAGCCGCTTGGGGACTCGATCAGCCCGCCAATTTCGAAGGCAAGGAATGGCACCTCACGCTGCGCCGACCGCCGGGCGCAGTGGCCGAAGCGCTCGGGCACGATCCTCAAACTGCCGAGGCGACGCTTGCGCGGGCAAAGAAGCGCCTGTTTGATGCCCGTGCCCAACGGGTGCGGCCCGGGCTCGACGACAAGATTCTCACCGGATGGAACGGGCTGATGATTCACGGCTTGCTGCGCGCTGGCCGTTTGCGAGAACGCGGCGAGTGGACCGACGCCGCGCAGGGCGCGCTCGATTTTATTCGTAACAAGTTGTGGCGAGATGGCCATCTCGCGGCCAGCTGGGCGGGCGGTGAGGCGCGTCTCAACGGTTATCTCGACGATTATGCGTTTGTGCTCGCCGCGCTTATCGAATCGTTGCAGGCGCGCTGGCGGGACGAAGACCTCGACTTGGCCTGCGCGCTCGCCGAGGCGCTCTTGACGCGCTTCGCAGACGCTGAGTCAGGCGGCTTTTTCTTCACCAGTCATGATCACGAAACGCTCGTCCATCGGCCGCGCAGCGGGCATGATGCGGCGACACCCTCGGGCAACGGCGTTGCTGCGCGCAGCCTGCAGCAACTCGGCCATCTCGTTGGAGAACCGCGTTATCTCGACGCCGCGACCGGCGTGTTGCAGGCATTTTACGCCGGCATGTCCGAAGCACCGGCGGGCTTCGCCTCATTGCATCTGGCACTTGCGGAGTGGCTCGAGCCGCCGCGCATTGTCGTCCTGCGCGGGCCGCAGGCCGACTGCGATGAATGGGCGCGCAAGGCGGCGCCGCTGGCCGATCCCTCGACGCTCGTGGTGGCGATCGGAGACCGTACCGAAGGTCTGCGCGGCGTGCTCGATAAACCGCTCGGCGCACATGTCAACGCGTGGGTGTGTTCGGGCGTTAGTTGCTTGTCGCCGATCAATGAATGGGCGGCTTTGGCAGGTACACTGGGGCGGCTAGGCAAACACTGATGCAGGTGGTTTAATGACTGCCCGGTACTCCTCCGATCACCAAAAAAAGGAATATTTCCTATGAAAGCACTCGTTGCCGCTTCCATTGCTGCTGGAGTCCTCATCGCTTCACCAGCGTTCGCGTCCGAAGAACTGGCCAAGGCCAAGAACTGCCTGGCCTGTCACAAGACCGACGCCAAGCTCGTCGGTCCGAGCTACCAAGAAGTTGCCGCCAAGTACGCGGGTCAGGAAGGCGCCGCTGATATGCTCGCCGAAAAGATCCAGAAAGGCGGCAAGGGTGCATGGGGCCCGGTGCCGATGCCGCCCAACCCGCAGGTCAACGATGAAGAGGCCAAGCAGCTGGCCGAGTGGGTGCTCAGCCTGAAGTAAGGGTTTCGCCCGCGAAAAAGAACCAGCCTTCGGGCTGGTTTTTTTTCGGCTGTCGGGCGATGCGGTGTCAGCTTTGCAGGCTGTCGGCAAACTGCACGCCGGAGAGCAGCGCGGTGTTCAGCGTGTTGCCCTCGATGGTCAGCTCGTCGGCAAGTTCGCGCAGCGCCGAGGCGTCGAAGCGTTCGCTCGCCCGCGCCAGTTTGAGGAAAGGCGCGTATTCCCCCTCGTCGTGAATCAGCGCGTCGGAAATCGCCTCGGGCAGACTCATCTCGGTGAGCAAATCGGCCAGTGAGGTGCCAAGCAGTGCCGGCAGCAGCGAGAAGGCGCCGGTGATGAACAGATTGTCATGATCGGTCTTCTCGAAGAAGGGTGCGCCAATCTGTTCCATGAGCCGGCCACGGGCAATCGACGCCTGCATGAGGGCTGGCGCCGCCGGATCGCGGCTTGCCGTAACGAGCAACACCGACAGCCATTTGTTCAGATTGTCGTAGCCCAGAATGGTGACCGCGTGGCGGAACGACTGGATCTCGCAACGCAGGCCGAAACCGGCCGAATTGATGTAGCGCAGCAGCTTGTACGAGAGCGCGACATCCTGCTTGAGTACCGCCTCGATGTCGAAGATGTCGGCGTTGTGGCGCACCAGATTGAGCAGTCGAACGAGTTGCGCGTACGAGGGCGTAAGCGCCTTGGCGGGCGAATTGCCGTGAAGGAAGAACCAGCCGGCGGCGCCATCGTAGCCGTTGGCGATCGCCTCTTCGAAGCCTGCGGTGTCCTTCAGCCCCCAGGCAAGGCTGAGCCCGGGCGCGCCGGAGGGTGTCGGCAGCTTGCGCTGGTCAACCAGTGCAAAACGCCAGTCGGCGTCCGGCGGCAGGGTGGCTTTTGGGGTGAACCACGACAGACACATACTGATGCCCGCCGCCTCCAGTTGTGGCAGCAAGGCCTGCGTTTTCGGATGGGCCAGGGTCGGCGCGGGAATCTCTACCATGAGGTTTGCCGGAACATCCCAATTAAGCAGATCGGGCGTCGGCACCAGCTTGCCGAGCGACAGGAAAACCGGGTGCACTACAGGCCACACATCGCCCAGCCGCGAGAGGCCGTCGACCACGTCGCCGACCGACGCGGCGTGCGCGACGACGCGATTCGCGGTGATCGCGCGGTTGCGGTTGACGACGGGCTCGCGGGTCAGCAGCAGGGAATAGCTCATGATTTAAGCGGTGCTCAGCTTTGCGCGTCGAGGGCGTACGTGAATGCGTCGGCGAAGAATTGGTCTGCAGGCAGGGCGCAGCGCGCAATGAAGTCGTGTTGCGCGGCGTCGATCATGCCCGGCGCGCCGCAAGCATAGACCTGGTAGCTCGAAAGGTCGGGTAAATCGGCCATCACCGCTTCGTGCACCAATCCCTCGCGGCCTTTCCAGTGGTCATCTTCTGTCTTATCGGACAGCACCGGCACAAACTTGAACCACGGAAGCCGCGCCGCCCAGTCCTCGGCCAGCTCCGCCATATACAGACCGGCGCGATCACGCGACCCCCAATACAGCGTCATCGGTCGCGTCATGCCCTGCTCGATGGCATGCTCGATTACGCCCTTGATCGGCGCAAAGCCCGTGCCGCCGGCCACCAGCACGATCGGCGCGTCGCTGTCCTCGCGCAGGAAGAAGCTGCCCAGCGGTCCCTCGAAGCGCAGGATGTCGCGCACTTTCATGCCGGAAAAGACATGGTGGGTAAAGTTGCCGTCGGGGATGTGGCGAATATGCAGTTCAAGATGATCCGCGCCGGCGGGCGGATTGGCGATCGAAAAGCTTCGCCGCTTGCCCTCGCTGAGCAGAATGTCGATGTACTGACCGGCGCGGAACAGGAATTTTTCGCTGGCCGGCAGCTTGAGCTTGACCACCATCACGTCGTCGGCCGCACGCGTCATCTCCTGTACACGGCAGGGCAGGGTCTTGACCGGAATGTCGTCGGCGCGCGTTACGCGGGTGCACTCGATGGTGATGTCCGACGTCGGCCGCGCGCAGCAGAACAGCGCCAGCCCGTTGGCCTTTTCCTCGTCGGTAAGCGTGTCCGGTGCGTGCGTGCCGTAGTCGACGGTGCCGGATATGACTCTGCCTTTGCAGGCGCCGCATACGCCATCGCGGCAGCTATGCGGCAGCATGAGCCCGGCGGCCGTGGCCGCTTCGAGGAGCGTTGTTTCATCGTCTTCGACGATAACTTGATGGTCACCCGGCAGAATGGTGAGCTTGTAGGACATGGTGAAATCCGGCGTGAGATAATGGCTGAATGAAAACCGTATTGATTGTCGGTTGCGGCGATGTCGCGCGGCGGGCCATCCCGTGGCTGAGCCGGCGTTTGCGTGTGATCGCCATGATACGCGACCCGAGCCAGCGCGCCGCCCTTCGGCAGCTTGGCGCACACCCGGTGGTAGCCGATCTGGATGCGCGGCGATCGCTCGAGCGCCTTGCCGGAATCGCTGACTATGTGCTCTATGCGGCGCCGCCGCCGCGCGCCGGAACGACCGATCCGCGTACCCGCCGCCTGGTGGCGGCGCTGGCGCAGCGCGCCTCCCGGCCGCGCCGGCTGGTGTATATCAGCACGACGGGCGTCTACGGGGATTGCGCGGGGGCGCGGGTGAGCGAAACGCGGCCGGCCCGTCCGGCTTCCGCGCGTGCCCGGCGGCGCGTCGATGCCGAGCGTCGTCTGCGCGAATTCGGCCGGCGCTGTGGCGTGAGCGTCGGCATCCTGCGCGCACCGGGCATCTACGCGGGCGATCGCCTGCCGCTGGCGCGCCTCGAGCGCGGCGATCCGGTGCTGTGCGCCGAGCACGACGTATTCACCAACCACATCCACGCCGACGACCTCGCGCGTCTTGCGGCGATTGCGCTTTTTCGCGGTGGGGCGGGCCGGCTGTGGAACGCATGCGATGACACGCGCCTGAGCATGGCGGCGTATTTCGATGCCGTCGCGGATCATTTCGGCCGTCCGCGGCCGGCGCGGGTCAGCCGCGCGGAAATGGCCGAGCGGGTGTCGCCGATGATGCTCTCCTTCATGGCCGAATCGCGGCGCATCGAAAATCGCCGCATCAAGACCGAGTTGCGCACCGCGCTGCGCTATCCCGACATCTTCGCCGGCCTGGCCGCCGTGCCCGTAGTCTTACCCGCTGCCAACTGAGGTTTTCGCTTCCGATGCTCGTGCTCAAATCGTTCCACATCGTGTTTGTGGTGAGCTGGTTCGCCGGCCTGTTCTACCTGCCGCGCATCTTCGTCAATCTGGCGATGGTGCCCGAGGGCAGCGCCGCCGAGCGCGACCGCTTGCTGCTCATGGCGCGCAAGCTGTATCGCTTCATGACGCCACTGGCGGTGCTGGCGGTGGCGCTGGGGCTGTGGCTGTGGTTCGGCTACGGATTCGGAGGCGGCTGGCTACATGCCAAGACCGCGCTGGTGGTCGTGCTGATCGCTTATCACCTGTATTGCGGCGCCCTGCTGCGGCGCTTCGAAGCCAATGAAATCGCACGCGGGCATGTGTGGTTCCGCTTCTTCAATGAGTTGCCCGTGCTGGTATTGGTCGCGATCGTGCTGCTCGCCGTCCTGAAACCCTTCTGAGCACCCCGATGAGCGAACGATTTTTTTCGCCGTGCCCGCGCGGGCTCGAAGCGGCACTGGCCGACGAAGTGCGTGCGCTTGGCGCGGTGGATGTGCGCCAGGTGCCGGGCGGCGTTGCCTTTGCCGGTGACTGGCCGCTGGCCTGGGTGATCAATCTGGAAAGCCGCCTGGCGACGCGCGTGATGTGGCAAGTGGCGCACGGGCGTTACCGCAACGAAGAGGACATATACCGCCTCGCCTACGGCGCGACATGGGCGAAATGGTTCGACGTCGATTGCACGATCCGCGTCTATGTGACGGCGCGCCGCTCGCCGCTGCGCTCGCTGGAGTTCGTGACCCTGCGCGTCAAGGACGCAGTGTGCGATCACTTTCGCACCGTGATCGGGCGTCGGCCTGACGTCGATACGGTGCGACCGGACGTGCGCGTTCATGTCTTTCTGAGTGCAGATACGGTGACGCTGTATCTCGACACTTCGGGCGAGCCGCTCTATAAGCGCGGCTTCAAGCATGCGGCGGTGGAAGCGCCGCTCAAGGAAAATCTTGCCGCCGGCATCCTGCGCATCGCTGGCTGGACGCCCGGAGAGGCCTTGCTCGATCCGATGTGCGGCAGCGGCACCTTCCTCCTCGAAGCGGCGCAGATCGCGCTCGATATCGCGCCTGGCGCAGGGCGCGGCTTCGGTTTCGAGCGCCTCAAGACCTGTGACACGGCGCATTGGCGACGCCTGCGCCGCGCCGCCGAGGGGCGACGCCGCCATGCCACGCGCTTGCCGATATTCGGTTCCGACAACGACGATTCGCAAATCAAGCGCGCGCGCATCAATCTCGAAGCGGCCGGGCTGGCCGATGTGGTAACACTGGAACAGGCGGATGTCGTGACGCGCACACCGGCCGCTGCCACCGGCGTGATGGTTGCCAATCCACCCTATGGCGTGCGCATCGGCGAACTGGAGGCGTTGCAGGCCTTCTATCCGCAGCTAGGCGACGCACTCAAGGCGCGCTGGGCGGGGTGGCGGTGTTACCTGCTGAGCGCCGATACCGAGCTGCCCAAGCGCATCGGCCTGCGCGCGTCGAAGCGCACGCCCTTGTTCAACGGTGCGCTCGAGTGCCGGCTCTATGAATACAAGATGGTGGCGGGGCGGCTCGATCCGTCACGCCACAAGGGCGCCGACTAAGCGAACCGCGGCACGCAAAAAGGGCGCACTGCGGCGCCCTTTTCCATTGCTTGCGGTCGTCTGCACTCAGACGATATCGAGATGCTGAATGCCGGCTGAAAGATCCCTGTCGCCATGCTTGCTGTTGAGCTTGATCTGCAGGCGCAGATCGTTGACCGAATCGGCGTTGCGCAGCGCATCCTCGTAGCTGATCTGCTCCTCCTCGTACAACCTGAACAACGCCTGGTCGAAGGTCTGCATGCCCAGTTCGCTCGAACGCTTCATGACATCCTTGATCTCGGAGACCTCGCCCTTGAAGATGAGGTCCGAGATGAGCGGTGAGTTGAGCATGATCTCGACCGCCGGCACACGCCCCTTGCGGCCGATGACCGGCAGCAGGCGCTGAGAAATCATTGCACGCAGGTTAAGCGACAAGTCCATGAGCAACTGCTGGCGCCGCTCTTCTGGAAAGAAGTTGATGATGCGGTCGATGGCCTGATTGGTACTGTTGGCGTGCAGCGTGGCCATGCACAAGTGGCCTGTTTCGGCAAAAGCTACCGCATAGTCCATGGTCTCCCGGTCACGGATTTCACCCATCAGGATGACATCCGGCGCCTGGCGCAGCGTGTTCTTGAGGGCCGTGCCCCAGCTTTCGGTGTCGATACCCACTTCGCGCTGGGTGATGATGCAGTTCTTGTGCAGATGAACGAACTCGACCGGATCCTCGATGGTGATGATGTGGCCGTAGCTGTGTTCGTTGCGGTGATCGACCATCGCCGCGAGCGAGGTGGTCTTGCCGGTGCCTGTGCCGCCGACAAGAATCACCAGCCCGCGCTTGGCCATGGCGACGTCGCGTAGCACGGACGGCAGGCCGAGTTCGTCGAGGGTGGGGATTTTTTGCGCAATGGTCCGCAGCACGCAGCCAACGCGCCCCTGCTGCACGTAGGCATTCACGCGAAAGCGGCCGATGCCCGCAGGCGAGATGGCGAAGTTGCATTCCTTCGTCGATTCGAACTCCGCGGCCTGCTTGTCGTTCATGATGGCGCGCGCCAGCTCGGTGGTGTGCTGCGGGGAAAGCACCTGGTTCGACTGCGGCATGATGCGACCATCGATCTTGATGGCGGGCGGGAAACCGGCTGTGATGAACAGGTCGGAGCCGTTTTTTTGCGCCATAAGGCGCAGCAGATCCTGCATGAATTTTAGGGACTGGTCGCGTTCCATTGGTGCTCCGTTGCGTCGTCGGTGCGTCGGCTCAGCCGACGAAGTTGTCCTTGTTCTGGGCGCGCAGACGCGCCTCGGCGGTCGATACCTGGTTGCGCCGCACGAGGTCAGCCAGACACTGGTCGAGCGTCTGCATGCCGACGTTCTGTCCGGTCTGGATCGCCGAGTACATCTGCGCGATCTTGTTCTCGCGGATCAGGTTGCGGATGGCCGGCGTACCGATCATGATCTCGTGCGCCGCTACACGGCCCTTGCCGTCCTTGGTCTTGAGCAGGGTCTGCGCAATCACCGCGCGCAGCGATTCGGACAGCATGGCGCGCATCATGTCCTTTTCGGCGGCCGGGAAGACGTCGACGATCCGGTCGATGGTTTTTGCGGCCGAGGATGTGTGCAGCGTGCCAAACACCAGGTGGCCGGTTTCTGCCGCGGTGAGGGCGAGCCGGATCGTTTCCAGATCGCGCATCTCGCCGACCAGCACGACGTCCGGATCCTCACGCAGTGCCGAACGCAGCGCGTTGTTGAACGACAGGGTGTCGCGCGACACCTCGCGCTGGTTGATCAGGCAGCGCTTGGATTCGTGCACGAATTCGATCGGGTCTTCGACAGTGAGGATGTGGCCGTAGTGGTTGGTGTTGATGTAGTCGATCATCGCCGCGAGCGTGGTCGACTTGCCCGAGCCGGTCGGGCCCGTGACCAGCACGATGCCGCGCGGGTGCTCGGAAATTTCCTTGAAGATCTTCGGCGCGTTGAGGTCCTCGAGCGAAAGCACGGTCGAGGGAATCGTCCGGAACACCGCCGCAGCGCCGCGCTCCTGATTGAAGGCGTTCACGCGGAAGCGCGCCAGGTTGGGCACCGCAAAGGAGAAATCCGTTTCCAGCATTTCTTCGTACTGCTTGCGCTGCCCGTCGTTCATGATGTCGTACACCATGGCGTGGACGTCCTTGTGCTCCATCGCGGGCAGATTGATACGCCGTACGTCGCCATGCACCCGGATCATCGGCGGCAGGCCCGCGGAAAGATGCAAATCGGAGGCCTTGTTCTTGACGGAAAAGGCGAGTAGTTCGGTGATGTCCATGGGCGGTGTCGAGGTCCTGGCGGTCGAGGGGCGCAAAGCACGCGGTGCTATAATTTTCGGGTTTTTTTCACGTTTCTTTAGGCGCCTGACGGTCTATATGACAACAATCGCCAGCAACTTGCAAGCCGTTCGCGGACGCATTGCCGCGGCTGCAAAGGCCTGCGGCCGTGACCCCGATGACATCCTGCTATTGGCGGTAAGCAAGACCTGGCCGGCGAGCTGCGTTGCCGCAGCGGCAGACGCCGGACAGCGCGACTTCGGTGAAAATTATGCGCAGGAGGGGGCCGACAAGATTGCCACGCTTACGCAGCGCGATCTCGTGTGGCATTTCATCGGGCCATTGCAAAGCAACAAGACGAAGACCGTCGCCAATGATTTCGAATGGGTGCATTCGATTGATCGGCTCAAGATTGCCGAGCGGCTGTCGGCGCAGCGCGACGTGCATCTGCCACCGCTCAGTATCTGCCTCCAGGTCAACGTCAGCGGCGAATCGAGCAAGTCGGGCATTGCCACCGACGCACTGGCTGAATTGGCCGACGCAGTCAGCGCCTTGCCGGGCCTGCGTTTGCGTGGCCTGATGTGCGTTCCGGAGCCGAGCGATGATGTCGCGCTGCAGCGCGCGCGCTTCGCGACCTTGCGTCAATGCATGGCCGAACTCAACGCGCGAGGCTTGGCGCTCGATACGCTGTCGATGGGCATGTCGCATGATCTCGAGGCGGCGATCGCCGAGGGCGCGACCATCGTGCGGGTCGGTACGGCAATTTTCGGTGCGCGACAGGCCCGTGGCTGACATTCCACAATCGATTCAATTCATTTGAGACGAACGACAATGAAAATATGTTTTCTGGGCGGCGGCAACATGGCCACCGCACTGATTGGCGGCATGCTCGGCAAGGGTTTCGCGGCCGATGACATCGGTGTCGTCGAGCTGCGCGCCGAGGGCCGCGACGCGCTTGCGCAGCAGTTCGGCGTGCGCACGCACGCGGCGCTCGACGTCGACGCGCTCGCCTGCGACATCCTGCTGCTTGCCGTCAAGCCGCAACAGATGCGTGACGCGCTGGCGCCGGCGCGTGGCAAACTCGACCGCCAGGTGGTGGTCAGCATTGCCGCCGGGTTGCGGCTGGCCGATATTGCGCGCTGGCTCGGCGGGCATGAACGGCTGGTGCGCTGTATGCCCAACACGCCGGCGCTGATCCGTGCCGGCGTGACCGGGTTGTACGCATCGCCCAGCGTCAGCGTGGCAGAGCGCGAAGCCGTTGGTCGTGTGCTTGGCGCGGTCGGACGCACGGTGTGGGTCGACGACGAGGCGCGCATGGACGCGGTGACAGCGATTTCGGGCAGCGGCCCGGCCTACGTGTTTCACTTCATCGAGGCGCTCGAAGCGGCCGGCACGCAACTCGGCTTCGACGCCGCCACGGCACGTGAACTGGCGATCGGCACGGTGCTTGGCGCGGCGCAACTGGCGGCGCAAAGTGACGACGCGCCTGCGGTGCTGCGCGAGCGCGTGACTTCCAAAGGCGGCACCACAGCGGCGGCGCTGGCACAGATGGCCAAAGACGACTTGATGGGGCTGGTGGCGCGTGCGGTGGCGGCGGCCGAAGCGCGCGGCAAGACGCTCGGCGACGAGTTAGGCAAAGAGGGCGACGGCAACGGAAGCGCCAAGCAGGCGCAAGGAAGCACACAACCATGATGTCCAGTCTGCTGCTGCTTATTCTCAACACGGCCGCGACCTTGCTCACCGTCTTGCTGCTGGCGCGTTTCTTCATGCAGTGGCAGCGCGTGAGCTTTCACAATCAACTCGGCCAGTTCGTGCAGGCGACCACCGACTGGTGCGTCAAACCGCTGCGGCGCTTCCTGCCGGGCGTGTTCGGCCTCGACATGGCCAGTCTGTTGCCGGCGTGGGTGGTGCAGACCCTTTTGGTCTATGCCGAACTGGCGCTGCATGGCTCGCCCTTCGACGGCAATGTGGCCGGTGTCGTGATTGGACTGTGGGGTGTGGGCGTGGTCGAGTTGTTCAAGGTGATGGTGTATATGGTGATGGGCATCGTGCTCATATCCGCCGTCTTTTCCTGGGTAAATCCCCACGCCCCGATGGCGCCCTTGTTTTACAGCCTGTCGGCACCGTTTCTGCGCCCCTTGCGCAAAGTGATTCCGACGATCGCAAATGTGGATTTGTCGCCGCTGGCCTTGCTGCTCTTGTTACAGGTGTTGCTGATGTTCATCGCCAGTCTGCGCGGGGCGTTCGCGCCACTGATTTTCGGCGTCTGAGCGCAAGAAATTTCGGCCGGGCGACGCTTCCCATGCCGCCAATGTCGGCGCGGCGTCGCGTTGACGGCGGTGCGAGGCCGGTCTCCACCATGCTGTGCTGCGCGTTTGCTACATTCCCGGCTGCTTTCCCGTGTTCGACGAAAAAAAAGCCCGACACCTGTTAGGGCGCCGGGCTGAACTCCATACCTTTGCGGTATGAGGAGGAGACAGTTCCCACCATACCGAAATGCATGTTGCAGTGCAACCTAATTCTGCGCAATTTACAAAAAAAAAGGCCCGGGTCCTAGCAGACCCGGGCCAAACTCCGTGCCATATAGACACGAGGAGGAGACATGTACAACCATACGCAAAAGTATGCTGCGTTGCAACATTTCGCGCGAGATATGCCTCTCTTCGTGTGAATATGTGGTGCGTCTGCAACGGCTGGCGGATGTGATCAGCCAGCCGGTGGTGCGCCATACATGATCTTGCCCTCGACCAGCGTCTGGCACACGCGCCCCGGCAGATTCAAGCCGAGGAAGGGCGTGTTCTTGCCCTGACTGAGCAAGTGTTTGCGTGTCACCGTGAAATCGCCGTTCGGGTCGAATACGCACACATCGGCACGTGCGCCGACGCCGAGTTGCCCGGCGCGTGATCCGATAATGCGCGCCGGTGTGATGGTGACGCGGCGCAGCGTTTCGACAAGTGTCAGCTGTCGCGCGAGGCCCCACTTGAGCGCCAGCGGGAGTAGCAGTTCAAGCCCGGTGGCGCCGGGTTCGGCTTCCGCGAACGGGATCTGCTTGGCGTCGTCATCGACAGGGGTGTGATTGGAACACAGCGCGTCGATATCGCCCGCAGCCAGCCCGGCTTGCAGCGCATCGCGGTCGCGCTGGCTGCGCAATGGCGGGATCAGGCGGCAGTGGGTGTTGAAGTAACCGATGTCGATGTCGCACAGATGCAACTGGTTGATCGACACATCGCAGGTGATGTCCAGACCGTCGGCGCGTGCCTCGCGTATCAGTTCGAGCCCGGCCGCGCTCGATAGACGTGTGATGTGCAGCCGAGCACCGGTCTGCCGCGCCAGCTCGATGTAGGTGAATAGTGCGATGGTCTCACTGGCGGTGGGGATGCCTGGCAGCCCGAGACGCGACGCCACCTCGCCGTCGTGGGCGACGCCCTCGGGGGCAAGCCCGGGTGTGATCGGCTGCAGCCACACCGGATAGTTGAATGTCGCCGCGTACTGCATGGCGCAGAACAGCACTTGCGGGTCCAGGATCGGGTGATTGACCTGGCTGAACGCGACGCAACCGGCGTCAACCAGTTCGGCCATCTCCGACAAGCGTTTGCCCTTGAGC
>CBDULG010000030.1:0-16373 GCA_965367985.1 uncultured Rhodocyclaceae bacterium | reverse complement strand
GCCACCGAATGGAAAATGGCGGTGGGTGACGGCTCCGGCAGTGCGCAGGAGGCGATGGGCCTGAAGTTCGTCGAGCTATTGAAAGAAAAGACGGGCGGCGAATACAGCGCGCATCTGTTCGTGAACGGTCAGCTCGGCTCCGAACAGACCACCGTGAACGACGCCGCCATGGGCGTGCTCGACATGTCGATTGCGGCCAGCAACAACATTGCCCCCTTCTCACCAGCGCTGGGCATTCTTTCGCTGCCCTATATTTTCGAGAATATCGAGCAGGCCAAAACGGTGGTCGAAGGGCCGATTGGCGAGAGCCTGAGCGAGAGCCTGGTCAAGGATGCCGGCGTCCGTATTCTTGCCTGGACCTACTCCGGCTATCGCAACTTCACCAACTCCAGAGGCCCGGTCAAAAAGCTGGAGGATCTGCAGGGGCTGGTGGTGCGCGTACCGAAGAACGACATCATGATCGAAACGTATCAGGCGTGGGGTATCAATCCGACGCCGATGGCGTGGTCGGAAACCTTTGTGGCGCTGCAACAGGGCGTGGTTGACGGTCAGGACACGCCGTATGCCGCCATCTATTCGATGAAATTCGGTGAGGTGCAGAAGTATCTGACCGAAATTCACTACCTGTTTCTACTCGAGCCGCTGATCATCTCCGAAGCGCTTTTCCAGAAGCAGACCCCCGAGGTGCAGAAGGCCTTGATCGAAGCCGGAAAAGAGGCCACCGTCTATAGTTTCGGCTGGTTGCAGGAGCAGGAGGCGAAGATCAAGGACGAACTCGTCAAGACCTATGGCATGCAGATCGACCAGCTGGAGGACGAAGACAAATGGTCCGCCAAGGCGATGGAAGCGGTGTGGCCGAAGTTCTATGACCAGGTGGGCGGCAAGGAAAAGGTCAACGAAATGCTGCGCGCATTGGGTCGCGAGGAGATGTAATACGCTGCGCTGAGGCGCGCGGTGGATGACGTATCTGCGTCACCCACGGGCGCACATACCGCGCCAAACGAAAAAACCGCGACCCGTTCGCGGTTTTTTCGTTTGGCGCGGGCCATCGACCACTACGAATGAGATCGTCTCCACCCCGTAAGAAACGCCGCGATCGAATGTCTGTTATTCCGAGCGTTGCACTTTTGCGCGCTGATCGTAAATTGCGAACGGAGAACGGTCATGAAAACCAAAAGCCTGATTACCGGAATTACTACTGCCCTTGCACTGAGCGCCGGATTTTCGACTCCGGCATTTGCCGAATACACAACCCGCTATTACCACCCTGCGGCCACGTCGGCGTCGGACCAACACGAAACGATGGACCACGTGGCAGCGAATTCGCCACGATCCGCGGCAATGCAGCGCCGGATTCGATTCGGCACGCCATAACTGGCGATGTATTGGCAGGGAATCGGTGCCGGGTCGGGATGAAATCGGTCCGGTACCGATTTTCAAGCAACGCGCTTATCTCGCGTTTCAATCAGTCGATACGTGTGCGCTTCGTCAACGAGAGAAAAATCCGTGCAAGCAATACCTTCACACGGACGATCATCGATCAACAGCCGTTTCGGAAATGATTGCTGGTCGAAGATGTTTAGCGTGTGTTTTCCATTGTCGCGCTGAATCTGGACAGGTAACACCAGGATTATCTCTGCGCGTGCAGCCGATCGACGCGCGGCGGGAACACCGTGACGCTGGCGTCGTCAGAGCCTTGGTTGCTGATAAAATCCGCCCCTCTTTGATACGCTGACACTTCATGCTCGAACTGCTTAACCGCCCGCGTCTGCCGTTTCTTGCCCTCGCCCTGGTCGGCACTGGCCTGCTCGCCTACGGACTTTATCTGCAACATGTCGTCGGACTCGAACCCTGCCCGATGTGCATCATGCAGCGTTATGTGTTTGCGCTCGCCGTGCTGGTCGCGCTGGTCGCTGGCGTGCACGGCAGCCACGGCACGCCGCGCCGCGTCTATGGTGCGCTAATCGGCCTGCTTGCACTCACGGGCGGCGGCATCGCGGCACGCCAAAGCTGGATGCAGATCTATCCGCCGGATGTATCCACCTGCGGACCGGGCCTGGAATACATGATGGACAGCTTTCCGCTGGCCGAGGTGCTGCCGATGGTTTTTCAGGGCGCGGGGGATTGCACCGCCATCGACTGGACCTTCCTCGGCCTGTCGATTGCCAATTGGTCGCTGCTGTCTTTCGCCGGCGTATTGCTGTTCGCACTGTACGTGCTGGTGCGCCGCACCGGCACCTGAGGCGCGGCGCCGCGCGGCGCGATCTTACTTGAGTATCTTGATGATCTGCACGCCGAGCACATACTGACCCGAGGCAGCGCGATGGCAGCGATCCACGGTGACGCGTACATGAAGCGGCGCTTGCGCGGCGCCGCCCTCGGGCTGGCGCACGAGCACGTCGAGTTGTTCGGCGACACGCGGCACGTAATCGGTTTCCAGCGTCATGCCGCTGCTGCCAATCTCGGCACAGCGCGCGCTGTATGCTTCCTGTCCGTCGTGTGGTCGCAAGATGGCGTCGCATCCGAGCGGGATGCGCCGCGTCAGGCGCTGATTTTCGTGCGCGTGCATGGTCGAATCGATCCAAATTGCAGTGAGCAGACCGTCTGCGGCGGTCAGATCACGGGCTCGCCGAGCGTCGCGAGATCCGGATGCGGCAGGGCATCAATAACCATCAGTGACATGTCGTCATGCGCCGCGGCGCCGCCGAGATGGGCCGCCAGCGCCCGGCGCACGGCATCGAGGCGCGCTGGCGGCGCGGTCGTTGCCAGTGTGCGCTCGAGACGCGCATTGCCAAATGGTGTGTCGCTGGTATCAGCCGCTTCGACCACCCCATCGGAAAACATGACGATTTGCTCGCCGTGGGCCACCGCATCGGATTCGATTTCGCACACCGACGGCGTGCTGTCAACGACACCGAGCGGCAACTGGCGCGAAACGAACCGCTTGCGCACCGCGCCCGCCGGATCAAGCACGAGGACTTCAGGCACGCCTCCCACCCAGGCCTCGACGCGGCGGCCGTCGGCCGCCAGGCAGAGCACGGCCGCGCCGACGAAACGGCCGACCGGCAGCGTCTGACGCAACAGATCGTTGATATCGCAGACGACTTTCGCGAGCGCCAGATCACGCGCCACCAGCGCGTAGAAAAGCGGCAAAATCGGCTGCACGCTCACCGCCGCGGCGAGGCCGTGCCCGGTGGCATCGGCGAGCAGCGCGAACAGGCGCCCCTGCGGCGAACTGGCGGCAGCCACCAGATCGCCCGAAAAATTCTGCGCCGGCATCACTGAATAGCCCAGCCGCGCGTCGCGCAGCCCGGCCTTGTCGATCTGGCTGGCCATGATCTGCCGCGCCAGATCCTGTTCGCGTTGCTGCTCGTCGTGATAACGCTGCAGGCGCGCGGCATTCTCCTGGCGCTCGAGATTGGCGCGCGCACGCTCGGTGATGTCGCGCATCACGCCGATGAACAGGCGGCGCGCATCGAGCTTGAGTTCGGTAAGGCCCAACTCCAGCGTGAATTGCTCGCCGTTTGCCCGCTGGCCTGCGACCTGCCGCGTCTTTCCGACGATCCTCCGCGCGTTGATACCGACATCGCGTGTCGTCGCGCGATTGCTCATGCCGCCTGCGCCTTGCGGCATGAGCATGCTGACGTTCTTGCCGGTGAGCGCGCCGTCGGGGTAGCCGAACATGCGGCAGGCGGCCGGATTGGCGGACTGGATAACGCCGTTTTCGTCGCTGGTGACGATGCCGTCGATCACTGCGTTGGAAATCGCCTGAACCCGCCCGAGCAATTCGCGCTGGCCGCGCTCCATGGTGAGCAGCCGCTCGATGACGCGCATCTTGGCAGCAAACACCACGAAGGAAATAGGTTTGACCAGATAGTCGTCGGCGCCGGCATCGAGTCCGGCCACCAGATCGTCATCGGTATTCAGTGCCGACATGATGACGATCGGTGTCCAAGCGCCGTTGTGCATGTTTCGGATGCGGCGGGTGGCCTCGAAGCCGTCCATGCCGGGCATCATGAGATCCATGAGCACCATGTCGGGGCGCGAACGCTCGAAGGCTTTGAGCGCCTCGGACCCGTCGACGGCGCACTCCACCGAGTAACCGAGCTTTTGCAGGAAAACCTGCATCATGCTGCGGTTGGCGGCCGTGTCGTCGACGACGAGAACGGAAAACGGTTTGGCTGACATATTGCAGGTCGGGCTCGTTTTTGGCGCAGGTGTCATTTTGACGGCTTTTACGCCCGTACCTTCAGTCCGTGTATCACATGTTTTCATGTTGCCGACGGCCTCCGTACGGTGGCGCGCACGCAATTGCCGTTGCCCAGATACTCGAGTTGATGAAACGCAAGCTGACGCGCCAGCGCAATGCCCCGCCCGTTGGGGGCAAATGCACGCTCGGGCGCCAGTTCGAGATAGTTCTGCCAGTCGAAGCCGTCGCCGTCGTCTTCGATGGTGAATATCCACGCCTGCGGCTGTGCGGTGATGGTCAGGCGCGCGCGCCGCTCACTGTAATCCGGTCGCCCAAGCCGCTCGCGCACTTCGTGCTCCCAGTTGCCGGTTTCGCGCAGCCGTGTCTTGTCCGCAAATCGGATACCCAGATTGCCGTGTTCGACCGCGTTGATCAGCAGTTCGGACAGGCCGAGCGCGACGATTTCGGGCTCGTCGCACACCGACGCGGCGAGCGCGGCGAGCACCTGTGCGTCGTCGAGCGTGCGAAACGAGAAGCGCCCTTCTTCGAGCGTGCGCAGCGCGTCGGCGTGCGCGCTGAGGCGCCGCGCCAGTTGCCTGCGCTGTTCCAGATCGTCGAGCGCGGCGCGCACGATGGTCTGCAGGCTTTCCGGTGCAAACGGCTTGGTGAGGTAATAGCTCGCCCCACTCGCCAGCCCTTCGCTCACCTGATCGGGTGAGGCCGCCGCGGTCTGCATGATCACGGGGATCGCACACAGCCGCGGATCGGCCTTGATGCGCCGCAGCAGAGCGAGCCCGTCGAGGCCCGGCATCATGCGATCGAGCAGCACCAGATCGTAGGGATCGTTGGCGGCATCGAGCCGTGACCAGCCGGCCTCGCCGCTCTCCACCATCTCGAGGGTGTATTCGGCTTCGGCGAGAAAGTCGCTGATGATGTCGAGGTTGAAGGGCTCGTCATCGACGACGAGAATGCGTGCCTTGCTCATGCATGACTCCGTATGCGGGACGGCGGGTTGCTTAGGGTGTGCGCGGCGGGGATGATCGCCGTCAATCGCGCGCCGCCCTCGTGCGGCGCCTCGGCGCGAATGATGCCATTGTGCGCTTCGATAATTTGCTTGCAGATCGCCAGTCCAAGGCCGGTACCGCCGGCGCCGGTGCGTGTCTTGGTACTCTCGACAAACTTGTCGAAAATACACTCCAGTTCATCCGCCGGGATGCCGACGCCGGTGTCGCTGACGGTCAGCGCGACACCGGCACGCTGCGCACTATCGCTAGCGCGGCGCCCCACGGGCAGGCTGGCACCGGCGAGGCGCAAGCGTATCGAGCCGCCCTGCGGCGAGTAGCGAATGGCGTTCGACAGCAGATTGCGCACCACCTGGCTGATGCGCGCAGCATCGGCAACCACATGCGGCACGGCCGTCTCGGCCTGCATTTCGACGTGCAACTTTCCCGCCGCCGCGAGCGGTGCAAACTCGTGCACCACATCGCGGACGACGCCATGCAGATCGACCGGCTTGAGATCGAGCGTAATGCGGCCCGCCTCGAGCCGCGACAGGTCGAGCAGTCGGTCGAGCAGCGTGAGCAGGCGCTCGCCGCTGCTGCGAATGCGCGCGAAATAGTCATGCACGCGCTCGGCGGCCAGTTGCGCGCCACGCGCCTCGCCGAGCCGCGCATAGCTGAGAATGGCATGCATCGGCGAGCGCAGCTCATGCGACATGTTGGCGACGAACAGCGTCTTGGCTGCGCTGGCGCGCTCGGCGCGTTCCTTGGCACTGAGCAGATCAGCGGTTTGCGCGGCCACCAATTCGGCGAGGTGGTCGCGATGACTGCGCACCTCGTGAAGCGCCTGCTTCTCGTCAGTGATGTCGCTGCCGCAGCCGATGAATCCGCCAAACTCGCCGTCTTCGCCGATGCGCGGCACGCCGACCGCGTGCAGCCAGCGCCAGGTGCCGTCGAAGCGGCGCACACGCAACTCGATTGTGTAGCGCTCGCGCGTGCGCAAGGCCTCGCGGCCCGCCCTCTCGGCGCGCGTGCGGTCATCGGGGTGGATAAAGGTCATCCAGGCGACGCCCTGCGAAGCATCCGCCGAGCTTTGCGTCAACTCCATCCAGGCGCGGTTGGCGTAGGTGACGTTCATCTGCGCATCCGACATCCAGACGATCACCGGCGCAGCATCGGCCAACAGGCGGAAGCGTGCTTCGCTCTCGCGCAGTGCGGTCTCGTGGCGCCGGCGCGTCGTGACGTTGCGCAGCACCACCAGCACGCCGTCGGTAGCCACCGGCGAGGCCACCGCGTCGTAGTCCTGCATGACGCCGGCGCCATCACGCGCGCGGTATTCGACATGCTGTGCGCGTCGCTCGCGCATCACCTGGCGCAACACCGGTTCGATGGCGGCGAGGCGGCTGGGCGAAACAAGCCGCTCGAGCGGCGTGCCGATCAAATCGGCTGGCACGGCGCGCATCGCTTCGTTGTCGCCGGGCTTGAAGGCGACCACTCTGAGGTCGGCGTCGACCTGCACCAGCGTGTCGGGCAGCGCGTCGAGCATCGACTTGTTGAGCGCATGGGCATGCTTCAGGGCCGCTTCGGCCGCCTTGCGCTCGCTGATGTCTTCGGCCACCGTCCACAGGCGCGTCCCGCCATCGGCATCGCGCATCACCGCGCCGCTGAGCACCACCGGCACCTCGCGCCCGTCGGGCCGCACGAAGGCCCGTTCATAAGGCGTTACCGCACCCTGGCGCAGCGCTTCGATGGTTTTGGCGCGGTCGAGGGCGCGACAGCGTTCGGGTGTGATCTGCGCATAGCGCATGCCGGGCAAATCCGAGACGGAAACGCCGACCATGCGCGCGAAGGCGCGGTTGGCGCGGACGATCGAGCCATCCATGCGAATCATCGCCATGCCCAGAGGGGAATGGCGGAACAGGGAGTCGAGTTCGGCGAGGGAGGCGCGCAGCGCCGCCTCGGTGCGGCGCAGTTCGGTGACGTCGGTGATCACCCCCAACACGACATCTTCGCCTTCCGGTCCAGGCACGGCCGCCTTGCGCACGATCACAGTACGATCGCCGCCATTGGCCAAGGTGATATGAAACTCGCCGCTCGCCACGCCCCCTTCGCGTATTACCTGGTCGTCGAGCGCGTCGTGCAGCTCACCCTGGCCGGGCAGAACCTCCGCCGTGCGGCGGTTGAGTATGCCCTCTGCGCTGGTGCCGAAGAACTCGGTGCCCGCGCGGTTGACCAGCACGTAGCGGTGATCCGCCGATTTGACCAGAACCGGGTGGGGCAGCAGATCGAGAATGCGCGCGTGAAAGCGCCGCGCGCGATCGAATTCGGCGTCGCGCTGGCGCTGCCTCGACACGTCGGACACGGCGCCGGCAATACGCTCGGTACGGCCAAAGGCGTCCCACTGCGCCTGGCCGCGAATGCGCAAATGACGCGTGGCGCCGGCCGGGCCGGGGAGCGTCACCGCGACATCGAGGGGATGACGGTGTTTGAGATGCGAACGCAGCGCGACGAACAAGGCGCGTCGTTCCTTTGCCGGCAAGCCGCTCAACACCGCGCGCCAGTTGCCGTCGGTACGCGGCACGAGGTCGCGCAGAATGGCTTTTGCGCGTGACGAGAGGAACAGCCCGCGTTGCCCCGGCGCCCACTCCCACACGCCGTCACTGGTCGCGCTGATTGCCAGGGCAAAGCGCCGTTCGCTTTCGCCGAGCCCGGCAACGGCGCGCTGCGCGACCGCCTGGGCATGTGCGCGGCCGGCCGCCAGCATCCAGGTCATCACCGCAAGAGACACACTCAGCAGCGAACCCGCCACATGGGTGGTAAGCAATGCCAGCGATGGCGCGGCCGGTGTCACCGAAAAAAACCGCAATCGAAACATGCGCCCGGCGATGCGCAATACGCGCTCGCCGCCGTAGCGCGCCGCGGCCGGGGCGGCCAGCAAAGTGCGCGCGCCACCGCCCGTTTCATCGACCAGTTCGATTGCATACGCGTCGAGCCAAGGCTCGACCACCGATGCGATCCATCGTTCATAGCGTATTGCGAGCACCACTACACCGCGCACCGTGTCGCGTTGCAGCGTAGGAGGCGCCCCGCTGCGGTTTGCTTGCTTGACCGGCAGGACAAAGAGTCCGGCAGCCACCGCGCTGCCGCCGTCCTGCAGGGTCACCGGCGCGCTCAACACGACCTCGTTGCGCGCTGTCGCCGCTTCGATCGCGGCCCGCCGCACGCCTTCACCAAGCAGGTCGAAGCCGAGCATCTGCTGCATGCGGGCGGTGGCGGGGGCGATCATGCGCACGGGAAAGCTCATGCCGCCGCCGTCAGCGTGCACGCGCGGTGCATAGACCAGCCCGGCCGCCCCTTGCGACTGGATATCGGCAAGGCCCGCGACGGCCGAATAGCGCTGCCATTCATCCTCGCTGACGTGCTCGCTGGCGCCGATGAAGGCGGCGACCGATCGCACGCGGGCGACATGATCCTCGAGGCGCGCCGCGAGGACTCCCGTCATGCGGCTGAATTCGTGCTCGACGACTTCCTGGTGGTGCCTTTGCTCGGTTCGTTGTTGCCACGCGCCGGCGGCGAGCGTGACCAGCACGCCTACGACGAGCACCAGCAGCGCCAGCCAAACGGCGCGCATTGACCGGCGCGGCGGCGGGGTGCCGTCGACGGCGGGCAGTTCCGCGGCGTGCGGCGCGCGCGGCGATACGACCAAGGACATATCCCGCTATCGGCCGCCGAACCGTGCAACTTGAGGCGGCCGCGTTGCGCGGGAACGGCGTTGGCGGGCCTCAGGCGCAGCCGGTGCTGTCCTTGACGCCCAACTTGCGCAAGATGTTCTCGAGCGGGCACAGCCCGGTAAAACCACTCTGGAACAGATTGGCGCCGACAAAGGCGGTCACCCAAAGAAAGTGCGCGCTTATGAACACGGGCGAAGCGGCCACCCCCAGCGCGAGGGAAATGAGCACGAAGGCGCCGGCGAATATGCGCACGTATTGATTTGCGGTAAGCGTCATGACGCCTCTCCTGATGATTGCAGATCGGTTTGCCGTTCGGTGACGCGCTTGCGCATCGCCGCGAAGTAGAGCACCGGGATGACCACCAGCGTGAGCATCGTGGACACCAGGATGCCGAAGATGAGGCTGATCGCCAGGCCGTTGAAGATCGGATCGTCGAGGATGAACAGTGCGCCGATCATCGCCGCCAGCGCCGTCAGGCCAATCGGCTTGGCGCGCACCGCGGCGGCATGCACCACCGCATCGGCGAAGGCCATGCCGTCGCGCAGCTGGTGGTTGATAAAATCGACCAGCAGGATCGAATTGCGCACGATGATGCCGGCCAGCGCGATCATGCCGATCATCGAGGTGGCGGTGAATTGCGCGCCGAGCAGCGCGTGGCCGGGCATCACGCCGATCAAGGTGAGCGGTATCGGCGCCATGATGATGAGCGGCACCAGATAGCTCCTGAACTGCGCCACCACCAGCAGGTAGATGAGGATCAGGCCGACTGCATAAGCGGCGCCCATGTCGCGGAAGGTCTCGTAGGTGACCTGCCACTCTCCGTCCCATTTCACGCTGTAGCCGGCGTAGGGATCGCGCGGTGCGCGGATGAACCACTCGCCCAGCAAGCCGTCGAGGCGCTCGCCGACCAGCGGCAGATCCTTGATGCGGCTGCGGATGTCGAACATGCCGTAGAGCGGCGAATCGAGTTCTCCGCCCATGTCGCCAGTCACATACACCACCGGCAGCAGATCCTTGTGATAGATCACCTGCTCGCGTTCGGTGCGCTCGATGCGCACCAGTTCCGAAACCGGCACCAGCAGGCCGTCGCGCGCCCGCACCTTGAGTTGCAGCAGATGATCGATCGACGATTGACGCGCCGGCGGCAACTGGATGCGCACCGGAATCTCGTATTTGTTGTCGCCACCATGCACCGGCGTCACGCTCTCGCCTTCGAGGCCAAGGCGCATCACCTCGACGATGTCGGCCTGCGCCACACCCATCAGCGCGGCCTTGGCCTGATTGACGCGCAACACCAGCTTCGGCGCCACCGCGTCGACGGTGTCGTCAGCGCCGACGATGTCGTTGGTCGCTTCGAAGGCGGCACGCACCTGTTGCGCCACAGCGAGCTGACCGGTGTAGTCCGGCCCATAGACTTCGGCGACGATCGGCGAGAGCACGGGCGGTCCGGGCGGCACTTCCACCAATTTGGCGTTGCCGCCATGGCGGCTTGCGATGCCTGTCACCGCCGCGCGCAACGACACCGCGATGTCGTGGCTCTGGCGATCGCGCGCTGCCTTGTCGACCAGATTGACCTGCAGGTCGCCCTGCTCGGGCGCGCTGCGCAGATAATATTGGCGCACCAACCCGTTGAAGTTGATCGGGCTGGCGGCGCCGGCGTAGGCCTGCCAGTCGGTCACTTCTGGCGTCTGACCGACCTGCCGGCCAATCTCCAGCAGGACCTGTGCGGTTTTTTCCAGCGGCGTGCCGACCGGCATGTCGAGCACCACCTGGAACTCCGACTTGTTGTCGAAGGGCAGCATTTTGAGCACCACCAGACGCACCGCGGCCAAGGCCACCGAGCCGGCGATCAGCGCGACGATCAGCAGCCACAAAGCGTTGCGGTTTCGGCGTCCGCGACGGGAATCGAGCAGCGGCCGCATGATGGCGCCGAACAGGCCGCTGAGCCGCCGCGTGGTGGCATCTTCCACCGCCGCTTCATGTACGCCACTGCGCAGCAGGCTGTGCGCCAGCCAGGGTGTAACCACGAAGGCGATGATGAGCGAGATGAACATCCCCATCGACGCGTTGATCGGGATCGGGCTCATGTACGGACCCATCAAGCCGGTGACGAAGGCCATCGGCAAGAGCGCGGCGATGACCGTGAAAGTCGCCAGAATAGTCGGCCCGCCAACTTCGTCGACCGCTTTCGGGATGATCTGCCACAGCGGTGCCTGCGGCTCGAGCTGCTGCCAGCGATGGATGTTCTCAACCACCACGATGGCGTCATCGACAAGAATACCGATCGAGAAGATGAGCGCGAACAGGCTCACCCGGTTGAGCGTGAAGCCCCACGCCCAGGAGGCAAACAGCGTCGCCGCCAATGTGAGCGTGACCGCGAGGCCGACGATCACGGCGGCACGCCAGCCCAGCGCCAGCCATACCAGCAGTACCACCGCGCTGGTGGCGAACACCAGCTTGCCGATCAGCTTGTTTGCCTTATCGTCGGCGGTCTGACCGTAGTTGCGGGTCACCGTCACCTCGACGCCATCGGGGATGATCGTGCCTTTCAAGTTGTCGGCGCGGGCGATCAGCGCACTGGCAACATCGGCGGCGTTGGCGCCCGGCTTCTTGGAGATCGCCAGCGTCACCGCGGGGAACTCGCCTTGCGCGCCGATACCGCGCTTCGCCGCCGCCGCGCCGGTGCCAAACCAGACATAGCGCTGCGCCTGATCGGGTCCATCCTCGACCGTTGTCACGTCATTCATATACACCGGCTTGTCGTCGATCACACCGACCACCAGCTCGCGCACATCCTGTGCCGAGGCGAGATAGGTGCCGGTCTGCACCAGTACCTCGGTGTTGTCGGCCACCAGCCGGCCGGCCGGTTGCGACGCGTTCGACAATTGCAGCGCCGACTTCAGTTCGGCTGCGGTGACGCCGTGCGCGTTCATGCGTGCGGCGTCCATGAGCACGCGCACCACATGGCCCGGCCCACCCAGCGTGACCACGTCGCGCGTGCCGGCAATGCGCTTGAGTTCGATCTCGGTGGCGCGCGCCACCTGCTGCAGGTCGAAACCCGAACGCTCGACGTCCTCAGTCCATAGCGTAAGGCTGAGGATCGGCACATCGTCGATGCCCTTGGGCTTGACGATCGGCGGCGACACGCCCAACTGCGGGCTCAGCCAGTCGCTGTGCGAGTCGAGCGTGTCATAGAGCTTGACCAGCGCGTCCTGATTCGGCACGCCGACCTCGAACTGCACGGTGAGCACCGACATACCGGGGCGCGAAACCGAAGAGACATGTTCGACGCCGGCGATGCGCGACAACACCTGCTCTGCCGGTCGCGACACCAGCGATTCGACCTCATTGACCGAAGCACCCGGAAACGGCACGAAGACGTTGGCCATGGTGACGTCGATCTGCGGCTCTTCTTCCTTGGGCGTAATGAAGGTGGCGAACACGCCGATGAGAAACAGCACCAGCGCCAGCAAGGGGGTCAGCGCGTTGCGCTGAAAACCGCTTGCCAGACGCCCGGAGATCCCCAGCGAGGCATGTTCTTCCGGGCGCATTTCAGGGCGCCGTCTGGACAGCGCGCCGCAGGCTGGCGCGCACCGGATCGAGCGCCACCTGTTCGCCCTCGACGACACCGGCCAGCACTTCGATGCGGCCGTCGCCCAGCGCCTCGCCCGGGCGAATCTGACGCATGCGGAAATCCTCGCCGACGCGCACATAGACCGCGGTGACTTCGCCACGCCGCAGCACCGCCGAGGCCGGCACGCTGAGCCGAGGCCGCGCGCCGGACGACAGATGCAGGCGCGCAAACTGCCCGGGCACGAAATCGCCGGCGCCGTCCGGCATGCGCGCACGCACTTCCACGGTGTGGGTGCGCGGATCGGCGGCCGGCACCACGATGACCTCGCTGGCAGCAAAGCGGGTGCTCACGCCCGGCACTTCGATCTGGGCAGAGAGGCCGTCGGCACCGGCCAGCGCGACCCGCGATTGCGCCACCTGGGCGGTCACCCGCAGGGCGCCCGGGTCATACAGACTGATCAGTGCACGGCCCGGCTGGGCCATGTCGCCCGCATCGACCAGACGCGCCGCGACGACGCCGTCGAAGGGCGCCGTGATGGTGGTGAAATCACGCACCACCGTGGCCCGTCCGCGTCCCGCTTGCGCCGCCTGAAGACCGGCCTCGGCCGCATCGAGCGCGGCGCGCGCCTGGTCCACCACCGCCCGGCTCACATAACCTTTGGCGAACAGCGCCTGGGTGCGCAGCCACTCGGCGCGCGCGTTGGCGTGGGCGGCGCGGGCGCCGGCCACATCGGCCGCGGCGGCCACCACCGACTGCTCGGCCTCACTGGCGTCGATGCGCATCAACACGTCGCCGCGCCTCACCCGCGCGCCGGCGTCCGGGCCCACGTCGGTAATCTGCCCGGCCACTTGCGCGGCGACGGTGGCGCTGCGTTCCGCCTCCATCACGCCTTCGGCGACATACGCATCTGCAATTGCAGCACGCGTCACCGGCGCCGTGACGAGCGGTTCGGCCGCCGCGCTCAGCGCACCCGTAAGGGCCAGGAGAACGATCGGCAAATAGAGTTGCACGCGAATTTTAGTGGCATTCATGCATATTAGACTATGCTAATATGCAGTACGCTGTCAAGTATCGCGCACCTCAGGCGAGGCGGCTCAGGCGCGCAAACGGATGCCCGGCGCGGCGGTCACTTCGACTTCCCGCCCTTCGTCGCGGTAGTTCACGCTGAGAAAACTGAGGTTGCGGGCCAACGCGATACCGCGCCCGTTGAGTAGCGTGGCGCGATCCTGCGGCATGTCGAAAAACGACCGCCAGTCGAAGCCTGCGCCCTCGTCGCGAATGACGAAACGCACCAGGTCGGTGAGCGTTTCGACCTGAACGCGCGCCACCCGGCCACGGTACTGTGGAAGTTTCAGGCGCCGCTCCGTTTCGTCGCGCCAGCGCCCCGACTGCATGAGCGCGCCCTTGGCATCGAAACCGATGCCGAGATTGCCATGTTCAACCGCATTGACGAGTAGCTCCGTGAGGCCGATGTGCACCATCTCGGGGGCCTCGCACAGTCCGGCCAGGCCATGTGCCAGCGCACGTGCCTCGTCGACCGTGCGGAAGCGGAATTCGGCGTGCGAGAGCAGCGCCACGGTGGCGGTCAGATCCTGCACCTGCTCGCGCAAACGCATCGACTCGCGCCAACGCGCCAGTACGACGCGCACCAGAGCCACGAGCGCACTGCCCTTGAACGGCTTGGTGAGATAGTAGTCGGCGCCCGCTTCGATGCCCTCCGCGAGCAAGGCGGGTTCGGCCGCCGCGGTCTGCATGATGACCGGCATGCGGCTCAGCTGCGGTGCCGCCCGGATGAAACGCAGGATCTCCATGCCATCCGGTGCGGCCATGCGGCGATCGAGGATCACCAGATCGAATTGCGGATTCCTGGCGCCGAGTGCGCGCATCGCCGCATCGCCACTGCTGACCGCGGTCACCGCCCACGGATGGGCGGCGAGCGTGTCGCTGACGAGTTCAAGATTGCTCGGTTCGTCATCGGCGACGAGAATTTGCGCTTGCGCCGCGCCCCGGCTCTTCGTCAGGGGCATCGCAGTGCACCCTGGCGACCCGCGGGATGACGCACATCGAGGGAAGAATAGTCACAGTTCACAATGACGTACCAAAAGCGCTACGCGCTCCCTGCGGCATTCATCATCACGCCGCGCGCGCCTGGATTGCACCGCGCGCTGCGGCGCAGGACAGTTCGACGCGAAATAGCGCGCCACCACCTGGCGCCGGGTGCGCGCTGATCGCGCCGCCAAAGGTTTCGACCGTCTGCCGGCAGATGGCCAGGCCGAGGCCGCTGCCGGGCACGCGCGCCGCGTCGGTATCGTTACCCCGTACGAAGGCGTCGAAAATCTGCTCGACGCCGTTGGCAGGAAGACCGATTCCGCTGTCTTCGACTTCGAGTATCACAGCATGCCGATCACCCGCGCATGGCTGACAATTGCGCAAGCGCATCACCACTGTTGCGCCGTCGGGTGAAAACTTGATGGCGTTGGTGAGCAGGTTGGTCACCACCTGACGCAGGCGCGGCCCGTCGGCATGCACTGCGCACACCTTATCGCCGAATTCGCGGTCCACCGTCAGGTGCTTGGCGCCCACCAGCGCCTCGCATTCGCGCAGCACGTCGTCACAGACCGCCGCCCAGTCCACCGCCGACAAAGACATCGGTTCGCGCGCGGCCTCCTCGCCCGCCATGTCGAGCAGCCCGGAAACCATCTTCAGCAAGCGCTCGCCACTTTGCTCGATGCGTTCGAACAAATGCGCGCGCCGCGCCGCGTCGGCATCCGGCGCACGGCCCATTTCGGCAAAACCGAGAATGGCGTGCAATGGCGTGCGCAGTTCATGCGAAAGCGTGGCGAGAAATTCGCGCTGACTGTGGATGCCGCGCTCGGCTGCCTCCTTGGCGAGCAGCAGATCGATGGTCTGCTCGGCCACCAGATCAGCCAGATTGTCGCGATGGCGGACCAACTCCTGCTCGGCCGCCTTGCGTTCGGTGATGTTGCGCACGATGCACAGATAACCGCCGGTATCGATGCGCACGATTCGGGCCTCAAAGGCTTGCGCGGCGCTCTTCTGGGTATCGAGTTCGAAGGCAATTTGCGCGCACCCCCCCGACTCGCGGACCTCGTGAAACGCGCCCTCGACCTGCTCGACCACGGCGGCCGGCAGGACCTCGCGGATGTGACGGCCGAGCAACTGCGCCGGCGGCACGACCAGATCGTCCTCATTGCCGGCGTGATAGCGCAAATAACGCCCGTCTTCGTCGATTTCGATCATCAGATCAGGCAGCGCAGCAACCACGCTGGCATGGCGCGCAGCCAGGCAGGCCTGCGCATTTTCTGCAAGTTGCTTCTCGGTGACATCGGCGACGAAACCCGAAATGCTGGTCAGCTTGCCACGCTCGTCGCGCTGTGCCTGACCGCGCATGCGCACCCAGCGCAGCACCCCCGCGGGAAGCATGATGCGATAGGTGGTGTCGAGCGCGACGTCGTAACGGACATGGCGACTCACCGCCAGATCGACGCGCTCGATATCCTGCGGATGAACGCGTGCGCGCCACTGCGCTGCGATGCGGCCCGGCGAGATGCGAAAATCGAGCGCGAAAATTTCCCGCGTGCGCGCCGAAACCAGCGTGCCGCCATGCGCTGCATCCCAGTCCCACCATCCTTCGTGCGCACCGTCGAGCGCGTGTCGCAGGCGGCTGTCCTTGTTGCGCAAAGCGCGGATCGTCGTTCGCAGACGATGCTCGGCGCGGCAACGCGCCACATCGAGACGCATGATGATGGCCAGGCAGGCCGCGACCAGAAGCACCGCCGCGCCCCACAAGCCATTGGCAAGCCCGGCCGGCAGACCGGCCGGCGCGAAAGCGTGGGCGACGCCCAGCGCGGCAAGCGCAA